>JAVXAG010000021.1:0-10958 GCA_036660615.1 Anaerovoracaceae bacterium | reverse complement strand
GCTCTCGTAAGCTTGCTTCTCGCGTACCATATTAACGGGATTGTAGAACTTTATGCAACGTTGTCACCCGCAAGTTTCTGCAGTGCTTGCATACGGTGGGTATGTTCTGCGCTTAAAACCTTTAGCGGTTTTGTTAGACGATGTCTAGGAACGGCAGGAACATAAGAAGAATTTTGGAAAGAAAATAAAATGGAAACAAAGATTTTAAAAGACACAATTGAAGATATGGAAATAGCAGCAAAGATAATTGCTACTGGTGGACTTGTGGCGTTTCCTACAGAAACGGTATATGGTCTTGGGGCAAATGCACTTGATGGTCAGGCTGTGGGGAAAGTTTATGCAGCAAAAGGCAGACCTAGCGATAATCCTATGATAGTTCACATATCGTCTAAAAGCGATTTGGCAAAGTTAACCACAGTAATTTCAACAGATATGAGCATTTTAATGGAAAACTTTTGGCCAGGGCCACTTACTATGGTTGTAAATAAAAATGAAGTAGTTCCAATGGTAACTACTGGAGGATTAGACACTGTAGCGGTCAGAATGCCAGATAATAAAATTGCATTGGATTTGATTACAATGTCAAAATGCCCAATTGCAGCACCTAGTGCAAATTTGTCTGGGAAACCTAGTCCTACAACGGGACAGCATGTAATTGATGATATGTTTGGGCGAATAGATGGAATAATTCTGGGAGAAGATTGCAGAGTGGGAATCGAGTCAACTGTAGTTGACATGACAGGTGAAACACCTATGATTTTGAGACCGGGGATTTTAACAAAAGAGAAATTGTCAGAAGTGCTGGGAAAAGAAATTTTGCTTGATCCGACTTTGACAAAGAGACCAGACCAATTTAATAATGAAGATTTCAAGCCAAAAGCACCTGGAATGAAGTATAAACATTATGCACCAAATGCGGAAATGATTGTATTTGAAGGCCAGCTTGAAAAAGTGAAAGTTGAGATAGAAAAAGTTAAAAAGCAGAGAGAAGCAAAGGGACAGACAGTAGGAGTGATTTTTTATGAAGAAAACGAATCCGAAAAAGCGGCTCATGATTTTTTCGCGAAACTTAGAGAATATGACAAAGAAGGAATTGATGTAATCCTTGCAGCAGCATTAAAAGAGGACGGAATAGGGTTCTCTGTTATGAATAGAATGTTGAAATCAGCAGGATATAATATAAAAAAGTTGTAGTATAAGAAAGGGTAGGATGTTATGATAATTGCAATAGCTAGTGACCATGGTGGGTTTGCACTTAAAGAAGAGATAAAGAACCACCTGCGTGAAAGAGAAATCAAAGTTGTAGACCTTGGAACAAATTCGGAGGAATCTGTGGATTATCCAGTCTATGGAAAAGCTTGTGGTGAGGCAGTTGCCAGCGGAAAAGCTGACAAAGGTATAGTTTGTTGTGGAACTGGAATTGGAATTTCCATAGCAGCAAATAAAGTGAAAGGTGTAAGATGTGGACTTTGCACTTCCGTAGAAATGGCAGAGTTGACAAAGAGACACAATAACGCAAATATTTTAGCTTTGGGCGGAAGAACTACTCCACCTGAATTGGCAATAAAAATAACAGACGCATGGCTAGACACAGAATTTGAGGGCGGCCGCCACCAAAGACGTGTAGACATGCTTGATAATATGTAATAAAATAATATAAAATATATGGAGGTAGAGAAAATGGGTAAAGTATATGTATTCGATCATCCGCTAATTCAACATAAGACAGCATTGATGCGAAAAACAGACACAAGTGTAAAGGATTTTAGAGAACTTGCCAAAGAAGTGGCTATGTTAATGGGATTTGAAGCAACAAGGAATCTTCCGTTGGAAGAGGTGGAAATTGAAACACCAATGTGCAAAACAACAATGAGAATGCTAAAAGGTGAAGATATTGCAATTGTTCCAATCCTTAGAGCCGGATTAGGATTTGTTGACGGAATGTTAGCGCTAGTGCCAAACGCAAAGGTTGGACATGTAGGTCTATACAGAGACCCAGAAACTCATCAGCCAGTAGAATATTACTGTAAGCTACCAGTTGACATTGATAAACGACAAATTTTTGTTGTAGACCCAATGTTAGCAACTGGCGGAAGTGCAGTGGCAGCAATAGGTTTTATTAAGCAAAGAGGTGGGAAAAATATCACTTTTATGTGCTTAATTGCAGCACCAGAAGGAATTGAAGTATTGCAGAAGGCTCATCCAGATGTTGATATTTTTATAGCAGCAAAAGACGATCACCTTAACGAGAATGCTTATATTGTTCCGGGGTTGGGTGATGCTGGGGATAGGCTTTACGGCACCAAATAGTTGGCTTGTCTTTTTTCCTCTATGCGTTGTCACTCTCGCAGGTTCGTTTCTCATGTACCATATGTACATTGCGAGACTCATCCTGCTTCGGTTTCTAGCATAGTGAAAAAAATCCTGCGCCAAGGTTAGCTTGTCTAATCGCCCTATGGCGTTGTTGCTCTCGTAAGCTTGCTTCGCGCGTACCAGATGTACGCTGTGAGGTCGCGCTTACATCGGCGCCTAGCCATAGAACAATTATCCTATGCCAAGGTTGGCTTGCCTAATTCTCCCACAACGTTGTCGCCTTCAAGTCTCTGCAGTGCTCGCATACAATAGGTATGCTCCGCGCTTCGAACTTTTGGCTTCTAGTTGTGAATGAATTATCCTGCGCCAAGGTTAGCTTGCCTAATCGTCCTATGTCGTTGTTGCTCTCGTAAGCTTGCTTCGCACGTACCGGATGTACGCTGTGAGGTCGCGCTTACATCGGCAACCTATTTATTTCAATTACTATAAATGCAGAATGCAAATAACTATAAAGAAGAGGAAAGAAAAATGAATTTTATACCAGATAACGTAAGTAAACACGACAATGTATATGATGTTCTAAAAGAAAGAGGCTTTATTGAGCAGTCTACTGACGAAGAGTCCGTAAGAAATCTTTTAGGAAAAGAAAAAATCAAGTTTTATATTGGTTTTGACCCAACTGCCGATTGCTTGCATGTAGGTCACTTTATGCAAGTAATCATTATGATGTACATGCAGAAATATGGACATACACCAGTTGTTTTGATTGGTGGAGGTACAGGGATGGTTGGTGACCCATCTGGAAGAAGTGATATGCGTCAAATGATGACTCCAGAAACAATTCAACATAATTGCGATGAGTTTAAAAAGTTATTTGATAAATTCATTGATTTTGACGAAGAGTGGAAATATGAAGGAAATGATGGAGTTTTCAGACCGGGAAAAGAAAACAAAAAGCCTGAGCCAGGAAAAGCTGTTTGCGTAAACAATGCTTCATGGTTGTTGCCACTTAACTATATTGAATTTGTAAGAGCAGTTGGAACACACTTTAGCGTAAACAATATGCTTCGTGCTGAGTGCTTTAAACAGAGAATGGAACTAGGATTATCATTTTTTGAATTCAACTATATGTTGATGCAGTCATACGACTTTATGGTTATGGCAAGAGACTTTGACGTGAAGATGCAGTTTGGTGGAAATGACCAATGGTCAAACGTAATAGGTGGCGTTGATCTTACTCGTAAGATGTGCAGCAAAGAAGTATACGGAATGACATTCTCGCTCCTTACTACAAGCGAAGGGCAGAAAATGGGTAAGACACAGAAAGGTGCACTTTGGTTAGATGCCAACAGGACAACACCATACGAATTTTTCCAATACTGGAGAAATGTTGGTGATGCTGACGTTGAAAAGTGCCTTAGAATGTTGACATTCCTTCCTATGGAAGAAGTAAAGAGATTATCCTCACTTGAAGGTGCGGAAATAAATAAGGCAAAAGAAATTTTGGCTTTTGAAGTAACAAAATTAGTTCATGGAGAAGAAGCAGCACATAAAGCAATGGATGGAGCAAAAGCAGCATTTACTGGTGGCGGAAATATGGAAAACGTTCCAACAGCAGAATTTGATAGAGCAAAATTCCAGGGTGACGGTGTTGGAGTAGTAAACTTGATCAAAGAACTTGGATTGGTACCAAGCAATGGAGAAGGTTTTAGAACTATTGAACAAGGTGGACTAGCTATTAATGGAGAAAAAGTAACAGACAAAAAACTTTCAATAACAGAAGATATGTTTGAAGATGGAAAACTTTTGATACAAAAAGGGAAGAAGAAATTTCATAGAGTAGTGATAAAATAATAATTGTAGCAATACCCCCATAAAAAAAGATGTGTGATACGTTCTGGAGGATGATAATATGAATATAAAACGAAGTTTATTTGGCAAAAAGAATCATGACCCATTCCATATAATAGAAGATGGAAAACGAAAGATAACTCTAGATAAAATTTGTCAAATCATGGAGATACCTTTCCCTGAAGGATTTGAAGAAATAAGACATGAAGCGATTGAGAACGTGACCACGAATAAAAAAATACTTCCAGAAGGTTGCGTTCTAATGGCACTAGATGAGCAGATGAATATACAAATTTGGGAAGAGGATGCACGTAACAAACATGTACGAGCTATATTTGTTGATGAAGAAAAATATAGAAAGAAAACTGCTATCCAAGTGGACTTGCCGTTTATCACTGTGCCTAACCTTAATGAAAAAGCGGGAATGTTTTTCTCATATATAAAAGAACTGTATGGAGTAAAGACGATTGCTATTACTGGTACAGTAGGAAAAACAACTACCAATAAGTTGTTAAGTGGAATTGTATCGACAACCTACAAAACTTATGCAAGCAAGGGTAATTTAAACTCCTACAAAGCAGTGTCAAACCATATTATGGAGGAGCTGACCGAAGATATAGAGGTATTTATTCAAGAAGTTGGAGCCGGAAATATTGATTATGTAAAGAAAGCCTCTGCAATGTTGAAAGTTGATGGATTCATATTGTTAAATGTAAAAAACCATCACATAAACAAATATAAAACATATGAAAATTTGTTTGCTGATAAAATTAGTTTGCAAGATTACATGAAAAAAGATGGTGTCATTGTTGCCAATTTTGATGATGAAGGTATAGCCAATAATAAGTTTAATGGTAAAGTAATATCTTTTGGTGTCAAGACAGATAAAGAAGTTGATTATAGGGCGATAAATATTGTACAAAATAATCAAAATTTGGAGTTTGATGTAGTTTACAAAAGAAAAAGCACACATATTTCACTTCAAATCTTTGGAGAACATAATGTATATAACATATTGCCAGCCTTTGCTATGGCAAAATGGCTTGGAATAAAAGAACAAAATATTCTAAAAGGACTAAAAAAATATAAGAGCTATGGGATTAGACAAAACTTCCAAACAATAGGTGGATACAATTTGTTATTGGATTGTTACAACTGTTGTGATGCATCCCTTAGGGCTGACATTGATACTGTGAATAATTTCAAAGTTGAAGAGGGCAAAAAGAAAGTTGTAATACTTGGAGCTGAAAATAAACTTGGCAAACAGGCATATGATATGTGCTTTGAACTTGGTGCAAGTATAGATTGCAAGGGTATGGACTGTGTAATTTGCGTTGGCCCAGAAGATGAAACCTTCCAAAACCTTGAACATGTTGGACATGGGCGAGCGCTTGCTGATGGGATAAAATCCACAGGGCACCAAAACGTAATCTACGTAAATAATGATGCAGATCTTGAAGAGGCTATCAGAAGAAATGTAGAGCCAGGTGATTTAGTTCTGTTTAAGGGAGTAGTTTATTTGAACATAGTTCCAATAATTGATAAGATATTTGGGACGGCATATTCTTTAGATGATATATATTTTGTAGAAAGATGTATACCTGTAGAATCTGATGATTTCAAGGCAAGGTTGGCGGAAACATTAAATGCCCTAGACCTATACGAAGTGAAAAATCTAGAGGCAAAAGATGTAGTAATACCTGATGAAATACAAGGCTATCCAGTACATAGAATTGATAAACGTCTTTTTAAAGACAGAGAGAATATAGAAACACTCGATCTTGGAAATACAGTGGAAAACATTGGAATGGGAGCTTTTAGAGGTTGCACAAAGCTGAAAAAAGTAGTGATTCCAGAATCAGTCAAAGTAATAAATCCTAATGCTTTTAGAGGCTGTACCGCGTTAGAAGAAGTAGTATATATGGGGAAACCTATTCAAATTAATGAGACCGCTTTTATGGATTGCCCAAAGTTAAGTAAATAGAGGTAAGTAGTATTTTGAAATCCACAAAGAACATTAAAACAACAATAATAGTTGCAGTTTTTGTCTCGCTAGCATCTCTGGTGAGACTTGAACTGTGGAAAGATGGCTTTATTATTGCCTTGTCAGTAGTAATGCTGTCTATCTTTTTATACACTTATGAAAACCTATCACCACTGTACATTGCAGGCCTTGCAGGTATTTTTTCTCCCCTTTTTAGAACCATGATGCTATATTGGGGCGAAAACACTTTATTTGAGGCAGCAAAATTGGCAGTGCCGGATACGGTTTTTTTTATTTCCTATGGACTAGTTTACGTGGGAATGTATAAGTTTGTAATTAGGGCGCCAAAGAGTATGAGGAACTTTCCCATAGTTATCATGACTGCCGATTTTCTGTCAAATATTATGGAATTGCTTTGTAGACAAGGAATCTTTGGAGAAAATTTACTAAGGGATAAAGCAATATTAGTTTTGTTTGTGGTGGCCATATGTAGAACTTTTCTGGTGCAAATAATAATAATATCAATGGAAGCATATGGACTTCTCTTGGTAAACAAAGAACACGATGAAGAATACAAAAAATTAACAGCATTGGCGGTGCTTTTTAATAGTGAGTTGTATTTTATGAAAAAGGATATCAAAGAGATAGAGGCAATAATGAAGGACTCTTATGAGCTTCACAAAGAATTAGAAAAGCGGCAGGAATCAAAGGATTTGAGTGATATTTCTCTTAGCATTTCCAAAAACGCTCACGAAGTAAAAGGGCATTATCAAAATTCTATAACTACCTTTGAAGAAAACTTAATTAAGGATTTGTCTAAGGAAAAGTTTAGCATAAAGGATATTGTAGCAATTTTAAAGTATGATATTAACAATTCTATTTCAAAGAAGAAATTGTCTATTTCTTTCAGTGATAATATAAAAGAAAACTTTTATATCAATAGACATTTTGAGCTTATGGCGATTTTGAGGAATTTGCTAGTCAATGGGATAGAAGCCATAGATGGTAACCATGGGGCGATATCGCTGGATATTTTCTTAAAGAACGAAGAATACTACTTTATAGTTAAAGATAATGGAATAGGAATATCAGATAAAAAACTTTCAGACCTTTACACTCATGGCTTTTCCACGAAATATAACTATGAAACTGGTGATGTGCAGAGGGGCGTAGGAATGGTTATTGTAAAAGATTATGTTGAAAACATATTTCATGGTACAATAGAAGTGGAAACTCAGGTGGGCAAGTATACTAAGTTCACTGTGCGCATACCAAAAGACACTTTTGAGGAGGTGTAATCTTGTTTTTTTATATTGTTGATGACAATAGGGGTACTGTGAAAACTTTGGAAAACATTGTTGAAAGTGAATCTATTGGTGAAGTAATAGGATGGGAAACGGACTCAGAAAAGGCTGTATCTCAAATTCTAACAATGCGTCCAGACATTGTGTTGGTGGACTTATTAATGGACAATAAAGACGGAGTTTCATTAGTAAAAGAAATTTTGGAAAAGAATTCTAACATTAGTTTTGTTATGATTTCCAGAGTGAGTGACAAGGAAATGGTGGCAGAGGCATATGAGGCAGGAGTCAAATTTTTTATTCATAAGCCTATTAACTTTATCGAAGTGAAGAATGTTCTTAGACAAGTTGTAGAAAAAAAAGAAATGGAAAACATGGTAAAAGGCATAAAAAATCTTGTTCAGCCAGATACATATCTCAATAAGGAAGACAATAAAAAAGATGACCTGAATGAAATAAAAACGCTATTAAGTATTCTTGGGATGATGGGTGAAAAAGGGACTGACGATATTCTGGCAATTACACAAGTTCTTATAGAAACTGGTGGTAGCTATAGCAAAGATGCGCTAGAAGAAGCGGCGAGGAGATTGTCGGATAATCCACTTAATATGGAACAAAGAATAAGGCGCCTATTAAAAAAGGGGCTGACCAATATGGCCAATATCGGGCTTGAGGATTATAGCAGTGATATTTTTCAAAACTATGCAAATTATGTCTTTGATTTTAAAAATGTAAAAGAAGAAATGGATAATATTAAGGGCCTTTCGGCTTATAGCGGACGGGTAAAAATCAAGAAATTTATCGACGGATTGATAACATATAGAGAACTTGAAAATCGCAAATGACTTTTTGCGATTTTTTTTGACGATTTTTGAAAAGGTGAAATATTCTATTAATAAGGAACAACTTTTATTCAAAGAAAGGAATTATTATGTTAGAACAAATCACAGGCACAATTAACGGTTATATCTGGAGTATACCTCTAGTTATTTTGGCACTTATAGTGGGAATCTTTTTTACAGTATCGATGAAATTCCCTCAGATTAGATTATTTAAAGATATGTTACATTACCTTACAAATGGTAAGGATTCAGAAGCTGGAATATCATCATTCCAAGGTTTTGCAATGGCTCTAGGCGGAAGAATCGGCGTGGGAAATATTGCAGGAGTAGCAACAGCTATTTGTTTTGGAGGTCCAGGAGCAGTATTCTGGATGTGGATTATAGCTATTCTAGGCGCAGGTTCAGCCTTTGCTGAATCGGCATTATCACAAATTTATAAAGAAAAGATTGATGGAGAATATAGAGGCGGACCAGCTTACTATATCGAAAAGGGTACAGGAGTAAAATCATTTGCGGTATTATTTGCAATAACGGCAGTAATCGCTAATGGGTTTACTGGACCAACTATCCAAGCATTTAATGTTGCAGAAGCAGCACACAATGCATTTGGCGTAAGCCCAATGGTTGTAGGTGTTGTACTTGCAGCATTGTTTGCACTTGTAATATTTGGCGGAATGAAGAGAATTGGTAAGGTTGCAGAAATCGTAGTTCCAATTATGGCTATTGCTTACATAATCATTGCACTAGTTATTCTTGGAGTAAACTACGAAAGAGTACCAGCAATGTTTGGATTGATCTTCTCATGTGCATTTAATTTAAACGCATTTTATGGTGCAATTTGGGGAAGTGCAGTTATGTGGGGAGTAAAAAGAGGCATCTACTCAAGTGAAGCCGGAATGGGTTCAGGTGCTCACGCATCAGCTTCAGCAGAAGTTTCTCACCCAGCAAAACAAGGACTAGCACAGTCATTTTCAATATATGTAGACACACTATTTGTTTGCACAGCAACAGCAATTATGATTCTTTCAACAGGAATGTATAATGTATTTGACGAGAACACAGGCAAATTCTTAGTAGAAGCATTACCAGGAATGGCAGCAGGAACTGGATATACACAGGCTGCAATTGATACATTGATACCGGGACTTGGTTCAATATTTATCGCAGTAGCAGTATTCTTCTTTGCCTTTACCACATTACTATCCTTCGCATTCTATACGGAGGCAAACGTTTCATACTTAGGAAAGAACTTTAAGTACAGAAAACAATTAATATTTGGATTGAAAATTGTTTTGACTGCAATAATAATGTTTGGAGCAGTTAGATCATCAGCAGTTGCATGGAACTTTGCAGATATCGGCGTTGGTTTAATGTCATGGGTAAACTTGATTGCCTTACTAGTTCTGAACAAACCAGTAAGAAAAGTTTTGAAGGATTACGAAAGACAAAAGCACTTAGGACTAGACCCTGTATTTGATCCAGACGAGTGTGGAATCAAAAATGCAGAGCTATGGAAGGACATTGTAAAAGAAAAATACTCTAAATAGTAGTTAAATGCGTATTTGTGTTGACAAGTGACCGAAAAAAAAGTAAAATAAGAATGCACTTTGTGTAGAAGCAGGATGGGAATCCGTCCGTCACTTCGAAACTAAAAGTTAATTTAGTCATGTCGAAACGGATTTTACAATCTCAGTAGACAGAGCCGAAACAGATTTGATAAATCCCAGTAGGTAGAAAGGAAACCAAAGAATGAAGTCATTTATCGCAAAACCTGCAGAAGTAGAACGTAAATGGTACGTTATAGACGCTGAAGGACAAACTCTTGGTAGATTAGCATCAGAAGTTGCATCTATCCTAAGAGGAAAGAAAAAACCAACTTACACACCTCACGTTGACTGTGGAGATTATGTAATTATAATCAACGCATCAAAAGTTGAAGTAACTGGTAAGAAGAGAAAAGAAAAGATCTACAAGAGACATACTGGTTATCCAGGTGGTTTAAGAGAACTTACTTTTGAAAAGTTACAAGCTAAAAGACCAGAAGAAATCATCAACCATGCTGTTAGAGGCATGCTTCCTGATGGAAAACTTGGCAGACAAATGTTTAAAAAATTAAAAGTTTATGCTGGAGCTGAACATGCACATGCTGCTCAACAACCAGAAACTTGGAAGTTTTAGGGAAAGGGAGGAATAAGCAATGGCAAAAATGCAATATCAAGGAACAGGCAGAAGAAAATCTTCAGTAGCTAGAGTTAGATTAATCCCTGGAACTGGAAAGATTACTGTCAACAATAAGGATTTAGATGATTATTTCGGTATGGAAATAGTTAAGAGAGAAGTTAAGAGACCTTTCGAGATCGCTGGATGCGAAGGCAAATTTGACGTAAAGGCTACTGTAACAGGTGGTGGATTTACTGGTCAAGCCGGAGCTCTAAGACACGGAATCTCAAGAGCTTTATGCGTAGCTGACAAAGAGGCTTACAGAGCACTTCTAAAAGCTGCTGGATTCTTAACAAGAGACCCAAGAATGAAAGAAAGAAAGAAATGCGGACTTAAGAAAGCAAGAAAAGCAAGCCAATTCTCAAAGAGATAGTTTGTGGAAATTGTATCGTATATTTTCTAAGAAACAACAAACCCTGTCATTTTATTTTGACAGGGTTTTTCTTT
>JAVXAG010000020.1:12936-20188 GCA_036660615.1 Anaerovoracaceae bacterium | reverse complement strand
ACATTGTTTCTATAAAGAAAGTATAGGTAATTTTATGTTAGAACTTGAAGAAATACAATTAGCCCTGCCAGCATCAAAGGCAAATTTGAAAGAGGTAGGTGAGTCTCTTTGACCTGGCAACATTAGAAACCAAGTTAGAGGACGCAAATAAAGAAACAGAGAAAGACGGCTTTTGGGATAATCCAGAAGCCGCTCAAAAAATACTCAAAGCCAAAAAAATTGTAGAGAATTCGTTGAACCAATACAAAGCTTTGGAAAGAGGATTTGATGATATTGAGGAGCTTATTCCAATGGCGGAAGAGATGGACGACAAGGACGAAGCCCAAAGTATCGTAAAGAGTTTTAAGGAACTTAACGAGCAGCTGGAAGAATTGAAACTAAAGACATTGCTTAATGAGAAGTATGATCATAACAGTGCCATTATTTCAATACATGCAGGGACTGGTGGCGTTGATGCCATGGACTGGGCGGAAATGCTTCTTAGAATGTATACAAGATGGTCAGAAAAAAAAGGATATAAGGTTCAGGTTGTTGATCTTCAAGATGACACAGAAGCTGGAATAAAAAGTGCAACTTTGATTATAGAAGGTGAAAATGCTTACGGATATCTAAAGAACGAAAAAGGAGTTCATAGATTGGTAAGAATTTCGCCTTTTAATGCTGCAGGAAAACGTCAAACTTCCTTTGCATCACTTGAAGTAATGCCAGAAATCGAAGATGAAGTGGAAGTTGAAATTGATCCTGATGACCTTAGAATTGACACATATAGAAGTAGTGGGGCCGGTGGTCAGCACGTCAACAAGACGGACTCCGCAATAAGAATTACACATATCCCAACAAATTTAGTGGTGACCTGCCAAAATGAGCGAAGCCAACACCAAAACAAAGAAACCGCAATGAAGATATTGATTTCAAGATTGGCAGAACTAAAAGAACGGGAACATAAAGAAAGTTTAAAAGAACTGAAAGGTGACTTTTCATTGATAACCTGGGGTTCACAGATAAGGTCGTATGTATTTCAACCGTATACTATGGTAAAAGACCATAGAACAGGTGCAGAAGTAGGTAATGTTAATGCCGTTATGGATGGCGACATTGATTATTTTATAAATGAGAAGTTAAAGGAAAAGAAAATATGAACATTATAGAAAAAATAGCAAGTGAGTTTAAAGTTAAAGTATCCCAAATTGAGGATACAGTAAATTTAATTGATGATGGAAATACAATACCTTTTATTGCTCGTTACAGAAAAGAAGTAACAGGTGGACTTTCCGATGTAATGTTGAGAGACATTGACGAAAGACTTCTGTATTTGCGCAATATAGAAAGCAGAAAAGAAGAAGTAATTAGATTAATAGACGAACAAGGCAAACTTACAGACGAACTAAGAGCAGAAATTGATAAGGCTGAGGTTTTGCAGAGAGTTGAAGACTTATACAAACCATATAAACAAAAGAAATCAACAAGAGCCTCCAAGGCAAAAGAAAAAGGTCTTGAGCCACTTGCCATTATTTTCTTTGCACAGCAAAATGAAACAGGAACAGTAGAAGATGTTGCTGCAGATTTTGTCAACCCAGAAAAGGGCGTGGAAACTGTAGAAGAAGCAATAAACGGTGCAATGGATATTATTGCAGAAATGATTGCAGACGATCCAGAAATCACAAAGCTAATAAGAGAAAAAACTTATGCAACGGGTTTGATTGGAACGGAAGCAGTAGACCCAGAAGAAAAGACCGTTTATGATATGTACTATGGACACCAAGAGCCAATCTCAAAGATGCCAAACCACAGAGTTCTGGCAGTCAACAGAGGCGAGAAAGAGAAAAAGTTAAAAGTAAAGGTGACCGTAACAGCTACTGATCTGACGGATATAATCCAAAGAGAAATAATCAGAAACGAAAAGTCGATTTTTTATAATACATTAATTGACACAATTGCAGATTCTTACAAGAGACTTATTTCACCTTCCATAGAAAGAGAAATGAGAAATCTTTTGACTGAGAGAGCTGAACTTGATGCAGTAAAAGTATTTGCAAGAAATACAGAAAAACTTTTGATGGTTCCACCAGTAAAAGGGCAAAGAGTTATTAGTATTGACCCAGGATACAGAACAGGATGTAAGGTGGCAGCCTTAAACGAAACAGGCAAACTTACAGCGTATACAACCATTTATCCAACAGAACCAAGAAATGATATAGCAGGAACAGAACGAGTTCTAAAAAAGATGGTGGAGAAGTTTAATACTAATATAATCGTCATTGGAAATGGAACGGCATCCAGAGAGACAGAAGAAGTCGTGTCTAATTTTATAAAGAAAAACAACTATGATATTCAATATACAATTGTAAACGAAGCAGGGGCGTCTGTGTATTCCGCATCGAAACTTGCGACAGAAGAATACCCTGACCTTGACGTAACTACAAGGGGCGCAATGTCACTTGGCAGAAGACTTCAAGACCCACTGGCAGAACTTGTAAAGATAGATCCAAAACATATAGGAGTTGGACAGTACCAGCACGATATAAACCAAGGATATCTTGATACTGCACTTACCAACGTTGTAGAGGACTGCGTAAACAGAGTTGGCGTTGACCTAAATACAGCTTCTCCATCATTGCTTGCGTACATTGCGGGAGTTAATATGGGCATAGCAAAAAATATTGTTGCTTATAGAGAAGAACACGAACAGTTTAACACGAGAAAAGAACTTTTGAAGGTGGCAAAGCTTGGTGCAAAGACATACAACCAGTGCGCTGGATTTATGAGAATTGCTGATGGCAAAGAACCACTAGACAGCACATCTGTCCACCCTGAGTCCTACAAGGCAGCAGAGGATATGATGAAGAAAATTGGAGTTTCCAAAGAGGAAATTACAAAAGGCGGAGTCAAGGAACTTGACGAAAAAATATGGGCAGCATATCCAGGAATGAAACTTTCCGACAGTATAAAGAAAATGGCAGAGGACATTGGCATTGGCGAAATGACTTTAAACGACATTATTTTGGAAATGAAAAAACCAGCGAGAGACCCTCGTGAAGATGCGCCTCCAGTGATTTTTAGAAATGACGTCAGGTCATTTGAGGATCTAAAAGTGGATATGGAAATGACAGGAACAGTAAGAAACGTGGTGGATTTTGGAGCTTTTGTAGATATCGGAGTCAAAAACGATGGAATGGTACATATATCGCAATTAAGCGATAAGTTCATAAAGCACCCAATGGACGTAGTTTCTGTGGGAGATACAGTAAAAGTAAAAATACTAAGTATAGATTATGACAAGAAAAAAGTGGCATTGACAATGAAATTTTAACAATCCAAAGTTTACACATAGAAAAGAGATAAAATGAAGAAAAACACAATAATATTTGACTTTGACGGAACCGTAGTTAACACTAATGACGTGGTAATTCAGTCGTGGCAACATACATACAAAACCATAGAAGGCAAGGAACATCCAGTAGATGAAATCGTGGCTACTTTTGGCGAACCACTTTGGATAAGTATGGAAAAGGCCTTTCCGGAAATCGATTCTAAGGAAACCACAGAGATATATAGAGATTATCAAAAAAGTCATTTTGATCAAGCAATTTCTCTTTTTGATGGTATGAAAGAGCTTTTTCAGGAGCTAAAAGAAAAAAATTACAGAATAGGAATTGTTACCTCAAGAACTAGAGATACAACTATAAAAGGCCTTGCAAAATTCGGTTTGGAAAAATACGTGGATAACATTGTTTCGTGTGACGATACGACAAAACACAAGCCGGATCCAGAGCCTGTAAACATTTCACTAAAAAACTTTGGGATAAAACCAGAAGAAGCCATAATGATTGGCGACAGTATGTTTGATATTTTGTGTGCCCACAATGCCAATGTTGAGGCAGTCCTTGTGGGTTGGGCAATTGCAGTGACGGAGCAGGACAAAATTGGACCTGATAAACCCGAATATATAATTGAAAACGCGAGGGAATTGTTCGATATTATTTAGTAACCAAGGGGAGAGATGTCTAATGCTAAATATTTATTATGGAAGAGAAAATGTTGATAAAGAAAAATTTATGTATGACAATGTAAATGGTCATACACTTATTATCGTCCCAGACCAATACACGTTGGAGGCCGAAAGGCAAGCAATAAAACATCTAAAGGTCAAGGGGCTAATTGATGTTGAAATTATCAGTATGTCAAGACTAGGGCGAAGACTTTTATTAGAATTAGGCGGTGGCAAGACTACTTTCATAGACAAATACGGCAGACATATGCTGCTTTCTCAGATAGCTAGAGCAGAAAAAGAAAATCTAAAAGTATACAGAGGACTTGAAGAAAAGAATTCTTTTATCGAACTTGTAAACAATTTTATTTCAGAAATGAAGCAGTATAACGGTAATGCTGACGACCTAAAAGAACTTATAGATAACGTAGAAAATGACAATTATCTAAAAAAGAAGATGGAAGATCTTTATTTGATATACAAAAAATACGAGGAAAAAATACAGGGACAATATACGGATTCAGAGGATTACATAAGTCTTTTTGTAAACAACATAAAGGATTCCAAACTGGTAAAGAACAATACGATTTGGATATATGGGTTTGACAGTTTTGCACCAAGAGCGCTTGATATTTTGGGGCAACTTATGACTACGGCAAAAGAAGTAAATGTGATTTTGACATACGACAAAGGTTGCAGAGATGAAGAAATTTTTTATCTTACTGGAATAGTTATGGAAAATCTAATTAATAAGGCAAATGAGTTTTCGGTGGAACACAGTGTAACAAAGATACCGATGGATTATCAATACATTGATAAATCACCAGAAATTATTCATCTTGAGTCGGAGCTATATGCGGTGCAAAAACAAAAGGGGAAACTTCAAGGTAATTTACAAATTATCCAAGCGGCAAATCAATATAATGAAGCGGAAAGTGCAGCTGCCTTTGTAACCCATTTGACTAGAGATGAGAATTATAGATACAGAGATATTATGCTGGTTTGTAACGACCAAGAGGGACGTGGCTCTATTATTGAAAGAGTTTTTGCAGAGTACGGTATTGAAGTCTTTGTAGACAAAAAAAGAGACATTTCGAACTCACCAATTGTGATTTGCATTATGTCCCTTATCAGTGTGGCAGTAAATAAATACAGGACTCAAGACATTTTCAAAGCCTTAAAAACAGGCTTTTTTGGGATGGAAATTGAGGAAATAGAGCGACTTGAAAATTACGGAATAGAGTATAGAATAAAAGGCACAATGTGGAAAAAAGACTTTGCCAAAGGTGCTTATCAGTACGGAGAAGACGGGCTTACTCTGCTAAATTCCATTAGGCAAAAAGCCATAGAACCATTCATCGCTTTTGAGAAGATATACAAAGAAAGTGTAACGGTAAAAGATTTTATGACCGCTCTTTATGGTTTTATCACGAGCCAAATAAACTTGCCAGAAAAAATAATGGAAGTGCGGGAAATTCAGGAAGAGGTTGTGCAGATTTGGGCAAAGGTTATGGAAATTCTTGACCAGATCGTATCGCTAATTGGCGATGAAAAGAAATCTCAGGTTGACATAATTGCCATGTTAGAGGCCGGACTTTCCCAAGTGGAAGTGGGAATGTTGCCACCAACGGTTGATGGGATTTTGATGGGAACTATGCAGAGAAGCAGAAGTGGTCAAATTAAGGCGCTATTGGTTCTTGGAGCAAATGAAGGAATTTTACCACAAGATCCACCAACAGATGGACTTTTTAGTGAAGATGAAAAGAATTTTTTCTTGGCTCAGGGCAAAGAAATTTGCAAAGTTGACGACATTAGAACCTTGGAAGAAAAAATGGCCATATACAGAAATTTATCAAAAGCCAATAATCAGTTGTGGATAAGTTATGCGGTTTCCGATAGTGACGGCAAAGAGCTTAGACCATCTGAAATAGTGGGGACTATAAAATCCATTTTCCCTGATCTGGAGTTACAAAAAGACATTCTAAATCAAGAGGATAGTTTGCCACTTATTGGGGGAAAGACAAACACCCTAAGGCATTTGACGGAAGAAATGCGAAAGAACGGGAGAAAAGGCCATCTTGATGGGCCTTGGCTTGAGGTGTATCAGTGGTATGTGGATAATCAAGAGGATAAGATTGAAAAAATCAACGAGGGGTTAAGATTTACCAATGAGCAAAAACCTATACCTGTGCAAATTGTCGATAAATTATATAAAAAAGATGGGGGCAGAGACCTTTCTGTCAGCCCATCAAGAATAGAAAAGTTTAGTAAATGTCCATTTTCACATTTTATTGCTTATGGTCTAAAACCTCAGGAGCAGAGGGTTTTCCAAATTGCCGGCAGGGAAATTGGCGATGTTTACCACCAATGTTTGATGAGAGTTTCTATGGAACTGACTGAGGAAAATGTTGAAGTTACTGCACCAGAATCCAAATGGATGACTATCTCCAAGGAAGAATGTAGGCAAATGGTTGGGCAAATTGTAAGCCAGGAGTTTGCAACCTATAGGGATGGGCTATTTGACCTTGGCAACGAAGAAAAATACAAAGCGGATAGGCTTACTGAAATATGTACAGAGGTCTGCTGGGTTTTGATTGACCATGTTCGAAGTGGAAATATAAAGTCCAGTGCATTTGAGGTGTCATTTGGTCGTGGCAAGGAAATAGAGCCTATTGAAGTGGACACCACCAGAGGCAAGGTGTATATAGAGGGTAAAATTGACAGGCTAGATATTGTAGGTAGTGATAAAATCAAAATCATAGATTATAAGTCAGGAAATGACAAGTTTAATATTGAAGAGGCAAGGGCAGGTTATAGGATTCAACTGATGCTGTATCTAAAGGCGGCACAAGAAAACAAGCGCAAGCCTGCGGGAGTTTTTTATTTTCATATTGCTGAGCCAAGTCTTGATATTACTGGTACTGACAAGGAAAAGCTTGAAGATGTAATGGCCGATGAGATAAAGAAAACGTTTAGATTAAATGGCATTATGGTATCTGACGAAGATGTCGTTAGCGACATTGCTGGGGAATTTGATGGATTTTCGCCAATTGTGCAGCTAAAGAATGCAAATGGTAAAATAACCGGTACTTCAAAAGATTCATTTGTAACGGCAGTAGAATTTGATGGGTTGCAAAAAGATGTTGATGAAACAATTGGAAAACTATGCAATAACTTGGTTTCAGGCTGTATTGACCTTACACCCAAAAAATCGGGAGACGAAATCCCTTGTACTTTTTGTGGCTATAATGGAATTTGTAGGTT
>JAVXAG010000020.1:2028-12836 GCA_036660615.1 Anaerovoracaceae bacterium | reverse complement strand
TTGTACTTTTTGTGGCTATAATGGAATTTGTAGGTTCGATTCTGTATTTGAGGGTTGCAATTTTGATATAATTTGATTACAATAATAGAGCAGTGAAAAAAGCTACCCAATATGCTTCCGTGGCTCAGTTGGTAGAGCAGTGCATTCGTAACGCACAGGTCGTCGGTTCAATCCCGTCCGGAAGCTCCAAAATAAAATAACCTTACCCATCACGATTTCGCGGTTTTTCGAAATCGTGGTATTTTTTTGAATTTGCCTAATGCGAGCGTATTCTTCATAGTAGATAGCTCTTGAAAAACTAATTGGCAAATAATGGTGAACGACGGAAAAATATAATCTGAGATTCTGCTCACTGAGCCACTTTTTTTTGTGATTCTGTGAGCAAATTCAATATTTATGTTTTTCGGGCACCTAATTACAGCGATAAGTGATAATGATTCTCATTATCAGTTTTGGGTACTATTAATTACTTGCAATACCTTTGTTTTTGATAAATTGTTCAGTATTATCAATGGGTATGGCAATTTTATTTGAGTTATGTTATACTGCAAATAATTTAAAAACTATTTACTGAATTACCTAATGAAAGGATGGGCATTATGAAGCTGATAGCGATGATAAAAAAGCAACTTTTTGGGGATGTCGATAAAGATTTCTACATTGAGAATAGGGATGTGTTAAGAGACACAAATTATCAGTTGCTACATAAAGCGTGTATTTTTTCCATGGCTATGTGCGCATTTTTATTTTTCCTCACATTTGAGAGTGAAGTAATAAGTGAACTGGGAACTTTTTATTTGTTATTCACATTATTTTTTGTAGTAGAAACATTAATAGTTTGCACATATGTAAAAAAGCACAAGCAGTTTGTTTCCTTATTTTATTACATATTTGCAATCGCCATTCTTTATCTATCAGCGGATATTGGTACTTTAAAAAGCCAAAACGATTTTGCAGTTACTTTTTATGTATTCTTAATAATAATACCGATGTTACGTGTTGGTAAACCAATATATTCAGTAATTCTTTCGGTTATTGCTTGTGGATGTTTTTGTTTCCTTACAATTACGATAAAAAATCAGATACCTTTTCTTGTGGCAAACGATGTATTAAATGCTGTGTGTTGTTGCATTGTTGGAATTGGAGTAAGTACAACGATTATAAACTTGCAGATAAATAATATTAGAACAAAAGTAACCCTTGAAACCATATCGGCAATAGATGAATTAACTACCTTAGCAAATAGGCGTAGTCTAAATATTTTTGTGGATAAACTTTTCTGCGATGGAAGTGATAATGTCAGCGTTATTATGGCAGATGTAGATAATTTCAAGGGATTTAATGATGTCTATGGGCATTTAATGGGGGACCAATGTTTGCATACCATTGGCTTGGCATTGCAAGAATTTGGGGACAAGAATTCATTGTTTGTTGCACGTTTTGGCGGTGAGGAATTTGTTGCGGTCAGTACCACACACCAAGCAAACGAACTGGAAGCAATATGCGAAGAAACCCTTAGAGAAATAGAAAACTTAAATATCAAGAATAGTGCTTCACCTCTTGGGAAAGTTACAATAAGCATTGGGTATGCGACTCAAGAGACAACAAATGCAAAGACATATATGGAGCTTATAGACCATGCAGACGATGCTATGTATCGCTCAAAAAGAGACGGGAAAAATAGGGCGACGAGATATGATTCTGAATTGTTTAGATAAAAATTAATAAGTTGATTTAAAAAAGGACTATTCCGCCGGATACCAATCCAGTAGGAGGAGCCCTTTTCTTATTGTCATTTAGAAAAAATTATTGGTAAAGTCTTTTAGTTCCCCACGCAAATTTTTTTCCATCAGTTCCTTTATCTTTTCTTTTGAGTAGCCACAGCTAAACAAATAGTAAAGTTTGGCAATGGCGGCTTCGGTGGTCATATCAAAACCACTAACGGCTCCTGCCTTTTTTAGGGCAGAACTTGTTTCATATGCGCCGAGTTTTACAGTGCCCTGTTGGCATTGGGAACATACAGTGACAATGGTTCCGTTGTTAAAGGCTTTTTTGATTATTGGCATAAGGGCATGGTCGTAGCTGGGAATGTTGCCAGAACCAAAGGTTTCAAGGACTATTCCTTTTAGACTTTCTGTCATTATAGGCTCAAATAATTCAAATTGAATACCTGGAAAGACTTTTAGAACGCCGATTGATGTTTGTTTAAAGCTAGTAAGAGAAAGCGCCTTGTCTTGGTCAGGGATAAAAAAGTCCTTTTTATTATACTGAATATCGATGCCGACTTCCGCCAGGGAAGGATAGTTTGGCGAGCCAAAGGCAATCAAGTTGTCAGCGGATATCTTGGTAGACCTATTTCCACGAAGCAGTTTTCCTCCAAAATATAGGCAGACTTCTGCCACGTCGCCTTGGGCGGCAATTAGTAGTGAAGTAATCAAATTATCTCTTGCATCGCTTCGGATTTCGCATAGCGGAATTTGTGAACCAGTTAAAATTATAGGTTTTGTTAATCCATCCAACATAAAGGAAAGCGCTGAAGCAGTGTATGCCATAGTATCAGTGCCATGCAACACGACAAAACCGTCATAGTTTTTGTAGTTTTCCATTATGGACTTGCCGATTTCGTTCCATTGGTTTACGGCTATGTTTGAAGAGTCAAGAAGTGGGTCAAACTCAATTACATCCCAGCTAGGAATAGCGTCAGAGTTTAAATCTTGAATACTTTTTAGTGCATCAGAAAAATATCCTTTTTTAGGTGTATAACCTTTGTCAGTGGGAACCATACCAATAGTACCACCTGTATATAATATGCAAATTTTCTTTTTCATTTGATAAGCCTTTCAAAAGTTGTTTTTTTGAGTATACCACATCAAAAGAAATTTTACAAAAGCAGTGAAAGGTTTCTTCGTCAGTCCCTCCAAATTGACAACTAATCTAGGCTAGTTTATAATATGGGTATTACTTAATAAATAATTACAATTCATGATAAAAGGAGATAGAAAAATGTCAAATATACCTACACCACACAACAGTGCAAAAGCTGGTGATTTTGCAGAAACAGTTTTGATGCCGGGAGATCCACTTAGAGCCAAATTCATTGCAGAGACTTACCTTGAAGATGCAAAACTTGTGAACAACGTAAGAGGAGTTCAAGGATATACAGGGACATATAAAGGGAAAAGAGTGTCAGTTATGGCGTCGGGAATGGGAATTCCATCAATAGGAATTTATTCCTATGAACTGTTTAATTTCTATGATGTAAAGAACATTATTAGAGTAGGAACAGCAGGGGCGATTAGAGAAGATTTGAGAATCAAAGACATCGTTATCGGAGCAGGAGCTTGCACCAATTCTAACTTCGCCAAGCAGTTTGATTTGCCAGGAACATTTGCACCAATTGGTTCACAAGAGTTGATACAAAAAGCTATTGTGGCAGCAGAAAAAATAGGAGTAAAGCCGGTAATTGGAAATGTTTATTCATCAGATGCTTTTTATGATGAAGCTCGTGGCCTTGACAAATGGCAGAAGATGGGAGTTTTGGCAGTAGAGATGGAAGCGGCAGCGTTATATATGAATGCGGCTAGAGCGGGAAAGAATGCACTTTGCATTTGCACCATTTCAGATTGCCCATTTACAGGGGAAGAATCGACAGCAGAAGAACGACAAATGAGCTATACAAAGATGATGGAAATAGCTTTGGAAATAGCATAGCAAAAAATATAGCTGTTGATGCAGAAAAATTGGCTACATTGACAGCTTTTTTGATGATAATTTCAACATTGTATTTGCTAAATTGTCAAAAAAATGTTAAAATAACATATTAATGACTAATAATATCAAGGGAAAGAAGATTAATTATGAACAAAGAAAAATATGACGGAGTCTACTATGATCATAGAAAAATAAAAGACTTAAAAGATTTGATAATTTCAAGTTCAGAACTATATAAAGATTTGCCAGCATATTTGGTAAAAGATAGACCTGGCGCTGCTTTTAGACCGATTACATTTGGGCAAGTTAGAGAAGAAATGGACGCACTGGGAACAAGTTTTTTGAAGCTAGGACTAAAAGGCAAAAAGATTGCAGTAATTGGTGAAAACAGCTATTACTGGTTGCTTACGTATTTTGCAACAGTATGTGGAGTTGGAACAATTGTACCACTTGATAGAAATTTGCCACCAGAAGAAGTGGTTAATTTAATAAATAGGGCGGAAGTTGGAGCATTGGTTTTTTCCAAGAGTTCTGAAAAAAGCATAACACAGCTAATCGATACAGATCATAATATAGAGCACTTTATTTGTATGGGAACAGATGAACATGTACCAAATTGTCTATCACTTCCTAAACTTATTGAGGAAGGCAAAGAACTAGTTAGAGAAGGTATAAGAGAATTTGTTGATGCAGAAGTAAATGCTGAGGAAATGAGTACTTTGATGTTTACATCAGGGACAACAGGTCTTGCAAAAGGCGTAATGCTTTCACACAAGAATATTTCTCAAAACGTATACAATATGTCAAAACTAGTAACTATTAGAGAACATGGAATTGGATTATCAGTCCTTCCGATGCATCACGTTTATGAAATGACATGTCATATTATGACCTGTTATTATCAGGGATTGACCATAGCGATTTGCGAAGGAATAAAATATATACAAAAGAATTTAGTTGAAGTTCATGCAGACGTAATGCTTGGAGTTCCATTGATTTTTGAAAAGATGTACAGAGGGCTTTGGAAACAAGCAGAGGCCTTGGGAAATACAGAAAAATTGCGAAAAGGTATAGAACTTTCCAGAAAGATGAAGCTGTATAACAATCCAGCAATTATGAAAAAAATGTTTAAGCCAGTTCATACAATGCTTGGTAACAACGTTTATGTCTTGATCGCAGGTGGTGCCGCAATAGACCCAAAAGTAATTGAAGATTTTGAGGCTATGGGAGTACCTATGATTCAAGGTTACGGAATGACAGAGAACGCACCTATAATCGCAGTTAATCAAGATAGATATAGCAAAGCGGCTTCTGTTGGTAAACCAATGCCAGGGACAGAAGTAAAAATTATAGACAAAGACGAGAACGGTGTCGGAGAAATAATTTGCAAAGGTCCATCTGTAATGTTAGGATATTATAAGGATCAGGAAGCAACAGACCAAGTCCTAAAAGACGGGTGGCTGTATACGGGAGATTTTGGTTATTTTGATGAAGATGGGTTTTTATACTTGTCCGGTAGAAAGAAAAATGTCATCATAACAAAGGGCGGCAAAAACATTTTCCCAGAAGAAGTAGAATACTATTTCCAAGAAAACGAATACGTTGAAGAGGTAATGGTATACGGAGTAAAAGATGATAGAGTTGGAAATACCATTGTTTCAGCGACAATATATCCAAATTATCAATTACTAAAAGAAACTCATGGAGAGATGACAGATAGTGATATTTACCATTTCTTTAAGGATATAACTGACCAAGTAAATGAGAAAATGTCAGCTTATAAGAGAGTCAAAAGAATAAATATTAGGACTACTGAATTTGAGAAGACAACAACTGGAAAAATAAAGCGGTTTGTGGTGAAGACTCAACAAGCTCATATTGACAAGGAAGCAAATATGAGTTATGAAGAAATAAAACAAATTGAAAAAAATAGAGCAGAAGAAAAAGCAAAAGCTTTAAACGAAAGTAGCGATCCTTATCTAAGATATAAGACTAGCAGACCAATTACGGATATTAAAGATATGTTTGAATCAAGTGTTGAACTGTACGGCGATAATGTTGCATTTATGCAGAAATTTGAAAAAGACCAGCCATATCAGTCAATAACATACAAACAAGCATTGGCAGATGTTAACGGACTTGGAACGGCTTTGATAAATAGAGGCTTAACCGGAAAGAGAATCGCCATCGTTGGTGATAATTGTTATCAATGGGCAACAAGCTATTTGGCAACACTTTGCGGAACTGGAATAGTAGTGCCACTTGACAGAGAACTCAATGGGGTTGAACTTGAACAGCTTATAATTGAGGCAGATGTCAACTGTATAATCTATCAAAACAAATACGAAGAGACATTTAAAGAAATGAAAGCTGGTGGCAAAACCAAACTAGAAATATTAGTCAATTTTAACAAAGAAGAAAATGATGCCGATGAACTTTCATGGAGTCAACTTGTAACAGAAGGAAAAAATTTGATTGCACTTGGAGATAGACAGTTCCTTGATGCAGAAATAATAGCAGACGAGATGAGCATACTTTTGTTTACCTCAGGTACAACAGGAATCGCCAAAGGCGTAATGCTTTCCCACGAAAACTTGGTGGAGGACTTAATGTCAGCCCCAACAATCCTAAATGTTAATCCATGGGATATTTTCTTCTCGGTATTGCCCATACACCACACATACGAGTGTACTTGTGCATTCTTGATGCCGTTGTATAAAGGCGCAGCAATCGCGTATTGCGAAGGATTAAAATATATTCCTAAGAATCTTGCAGAGGTTCAACCTACAATGTTGCTTGGCGTGCCAGTGCTAATCGAGAATTTGTACAAAAAGATTTGGCAAAATGTAAGACAACAAGGAAAAGAAAAAACTTTGAGAAAGCTTCTTAAACTAAACAGAGGAACGAAGAAGTTGAAACTTGATATAAGCAAACCATTTACCAAAGAAATCCTAAAAGTATTTGGTGGAAGAATGAGAGTAATCATATCAGGCGGAGCAGCTATTAACCCAGAAGTATTACAGTTCTTCAACGATTTAGGCATAATATCGGTTCAAGGATATGGGCTAACGGAATGTGCTCCTATGGCGGCACTTAATCCAGATGTACCAAAAGATATGAGAAATGAATCGGTTGGGCATTTACTGCCAGGCATGGAAGTTAAGATTATTGATAAAGATGAAGACGGCATTGGAGAAATTTGTCTAAAAGGCAAAAATGTAATGCTGGGTTACTACAATAGCCAACAGGCAACAGATGAAGTTATAAAAGATGGATGGTTCCATTCTGGAGATTTAGGTTATGTTGACAAAGAAGACTTCATATATATTACGGGCAGAAAGAAAAATGTAATTATAACAAAGAATGGCAAGAACGTATTCCCAGAAGAGCTTGAATACTATATCGGAAGAATTCCATATATTGAGGAAAGTTTGGTATGGGGCGTTGAAGGTGATGATGGTTCCAATGATACTACAATCCTAGCGACAGTTACACTTGATAAAGAGGAAGTGATACAAGCTTTGGGAGAGGGATATACTTTTGAAGAAGCAAAGGACTTGATTTGGGAAGAAATAGATAAGCTAAATGACACATTACCACTGTTCAAGAGAATAAAAAGAATTGCCATCAGAAGAGAAGACTTTGAAAAGACTACAGGCAAAAAAATAAAAAGATTTGTAGATTCAAATAAAGACGAAAAATAATAAATGTTTTAGAGGAGATTTTAGAAATGAAAAACCAAGGATACCCAAGGGTAGAAATTAATTTAGACTATTTAAAACATAATGTTGAACAAATAGTAAAAAGATGCGGTGAATATGGAATTGAAATCGCAGGAGTAATTAAAGGTACAACAGGAATACCACAGTGTGCGAAACAATTCGCTGATGGCGGAGCAAAGTTTATTGCTTCATCAAGACTTGAACAGCTTCAAGATGCAAAAGATTTTGGAATCGATAAACCACTAATGCTTATTAGAATTCCAATGCTTTGCGAAATAGAAGATGTAATTAGACTTACAGATATTAGTTTAAACAGCGAAGTTGAAGTTTTGAAGGCTCTTGATAAAGAAGCGGCAAAGCAAGGCAAAAAGCATAAAGTTATTCTTATGGCAGACTTGGGAGATCTAAGAGAAGGTTTCTGGGACAAAGACGAGATGTTAGATGTGGCAATTATGGTTGAAAATCAACTGAAGAATTTGGAACTAGCAGGAGTTGGAACAAATCTTGGTTGTTACGGTTCAATCGAAGCAACAGCTGATAAGTTAGAAGAACTAGTTGTAATTGCTGAAAGAATCGAAGAAAAGATTGGTAGAACATTAGAATATATTTCTGGCGGAGCTACAACAAGCTTACCTAGAATATTAAATGGAGATATGCCAAAGAGAGTCAACTTGCTTAGAGTAGGTGAAGGAATCTTGCTTGCAAGGGACCTTGGTGTTTTCTTTGGATATGATATGAGCTTTATGCATCAAGATGTTTATACTCTAAAAGCACAAGTAATTGAAGTGAAGGATAAACCTTCTTATCCAGTAGGCAAAATTTCTATTGATGCTTTTGGACACACACCAGAATATGTAGACAGAGGAATCAGAAGAAGAGCTTTGCTAGCAATTGGTAAGGTTGACTATGGTAACCCTGATGAAATATTCCCACAAGATAAGGGAATAGAAATACTTGGCGCATCCAGCGACCATACCATTCTTGATATTGAAGATGCAGAAAGAGATATTAAGATTGGCGACATTGTGTCATTTGGAATTTGCTACGCAACAGTAGTGTATGTTACAAACTGTAGAAATGTACAGATTGTATTCGTGTAAAAGGGAGCGAAAGGAGATAGTGCTATGTCAGAAGAAATACTACTAACCCAACAAGGGTATGACAAAATAGTAGCTGAACATGAGGAGTTAGTATCTGTTAAAAGGAAGGAAGTTTCGGAGAGACTTAAGGAAGCAATTTCATATGGAGATCTTTCGGAGAATTCCGAGTATGACTCAGCAAAGAATGAACAGGCTGAGTTAGAGGAAAGAATCCATAAATTGGAAACTATGATTAGAAAAGCCAAAATCATAAATGAAGATGAAATTACAGGTGATCAAGTTAGCATAGGGCTTAAGGTTAAGATTAAGGATTTAAAAACAGGTGAAATGGCTGAATATGTTATTGTCGGCTCAACTGAAGCAGATCCATTTGCTGGTAAAATTTCAAACGAATCTCTAGTTGGAGAAAGTTTGTTAGGCAAAGAGGTTGGAGATAAATTGGAGATTCAAGTGCCTGATGGTATTTTGAATTATGAAGTAATTGAGATTAGCAAATAAGGATGGTTATGATGAACGAAATAGATAATAATGTGAACCCTGAGATAGAAGAAGAACTCTCAGAGGAAAAAATCAATGAACAAAGAATGATAAGACGTGAAAAATTAAAGAAGTTACAAGAAATGGGAAGAAATCCATTTTTACAAGAAAACTGGAATGTAACTGCACACAGTATGGACATCAAAGATAATTTTGATGCCATGGAAGACCAAGAAGTTTCATGTGCTGGTAGAATGATGGCATTTAGACACATGGGTAAAGCCTCATTTATTGACATTCAGGATAAACAGGGAAGAATTCAATGTTATGTAAGACAGGACAAAATCACTCCTGAGGAATATGAAATATTCAAGACATATGACATAGGCGATATAGTTGGAATTGAAGGAACTGTTTTCAAGACCAAGCATGGAGAAATTTCAATCAAAGTTGATAAGTTAGTATTGCTATCAAAATCATTGCAGGTGCTTCCTAACAAATTCCAAGGACTAAAGGATCAAGACATTAGATATCGTCAAAGATATGTTGATCTTATTATGAATCCTGAAGTTAAGGAAATGTTTATAAAGAGAGCTAAAATTGTACATGAAATCAAGAGAGTTCTTGAAGAGGATTATGGATACTTAGAGGTAGATACACCTATTCTAACTACTATAGCTGGAGGTGCAAACGCTAGACCTTTCTGCACTCACCACAATACTTTGGATATCGACATGAAGCTTCGTATTTCTAATGAGCTTTACTTAAAGAGACTAATCGTAGGCGGGCTTGACAGGGTATATGAAATGGGCAAAATGTTTAGAAATGAAGGAATGGATAGAAACCACAATCCGGAATACACATCAATGGAATGTTATATGGCATACGGCGATATGGAAGACACAATGGAAGTTACAGAGCAGGTTGTCTACAATTCAGCAATGGTAGTAAATGGCTCACCAATTCTAAAATATCAAGGGAAAGAATTTGACGTAACTCCACCTTGGAGAAGACTAAATATGGCTGATGCAGTAAAAGAAATTACTGGCGTTGACTTTGCAAAACTTGACACTGATGAAGAGGCAAGGGCTGCTGCAATAAAGTATGGAATGGACGAAAAAGATGCAAACAAATGGACAAGGGGCAAAATCTTGGCTGAAATGTTTGAAGATTATTGTGAAGATGTTCCAGGATACTTGGACGGCCCAGTATTTGTAGTTGGACATCCAGTTGAAATTTCTCCTTTGTCAAAGAGAGATCCAGAGGATCCAAGAATAACAAGAAGATTTGAAGCTTATATCAATGGTTGGGAAATTGCTAATGCCTTTTCTGAATTAAATGACCCAATTGACCAATATGAGAGATTTACGTCGCAACAGGCGCAACTTGATTCTGGCGAAGATGAAGAAGCTCATCCAATGGATATGGACTTTGTAAATGCGTTGGAGGTTGGTTTGCCACCAACAGGTGGTCTAGGTGTAGGTATTGACAGGGTTATTATGCTTGTTACTGATGCGCCAAGTATTAGGGATACTATTTTGTTCCCTACTATGAAACCAGAGAAATAACTTGTCTTTTTCCTTTGTAGCGTTGTTATAATGTCTGCCTCAGTGCTCACGTACCATATGTACGTTCCGCTCTTCGTGGTCATTATGCCTAGCTACAACGAAAAAATCCTGCGTTATAGGAAAAAAGGGTTGTCTTTTTCCTTTGTAGCGTTGTTATAATGTCTGCCTCAGTGCGCGTACCATATGTACGTTCCGCTCTTCGTGGTCATTATGCCTAGCTACAACGAAAA
>JAVXAG010000020.1:0-1928 GCA_036660615.1 Anaerovoracaceae bacterium | reverse complement strand
CGTACCATATGTACGTTCCGCTCTTCGTGGTCATTATGCCTAGCTACAACGAAAAAATCCTGCGTTATAGGAAAAAAGGGTTGTCTTTTTCCTTTGTAGCGTTGTTATAATGCAAAGACAGAAATAAAATTAATAAAATGCGAAAACCTGTCTTAGTGCAGGTTTTTGCTTGAATATTTGAAAGAAGGTAAGAGAAGATGAAAGACATACAGCTTCGAGAACTTCATAGAAAAACTGACCAATATGTTGATAAGGAAATTGTTATCAGAGGATGGGTTAGAACAAACAGAAGTTCAAATAAGTTTGGATTTGTAGAATTAAATGATGGAACTTTTTTTAAGTCAGTACAGGTAGTATATGAGGCTGACAATATTGAGAACTTTGACCAAATTTCAAAAGCACCAATTGCAGCAGCACTAATGGTAAGGGGAACTTTGACATTAACACCTGACGCAAAACAACCTTTTGAAATCAAAGCAAAAGAAGTAGTGGTGGAAGCGGATTCTGATGCGGATTATCCACTTCAAAAGAAGCGACACTCCATGGAATTTATGAGAGAAATTGCCCATCTAAGACCAAGGAGCAATACTTTTGCTGCTGTATTTAGAGTGAGATCATTGGTTGCTTATGCAATACACAAATTTTTCCAAGACAATAATTTTGTATATGTTCACACTCCAATTGTTACAGGTAGCGATTGTGAGGGCGCTGGAGAAATGTTCAGAGTTACGACTCTTGATATGGATAACCCACCAAGAACAGAAGATGGAAAAATTGATTATAGCCAAGATTTCTTTGGCAAAGAAACTAACTTAACTGTAAGTGGACAATTGGAAGCAGAAACTTTTGCAATGGCATTTAGAAATGTATATACATTTGGGCCTACGTTTAGGGCTGAAAATTCAAATACAGGTAGACATGCTTCTGAGTTTTGGATGATTGAACCAGAGGTGGCATTTGCTGATCTTGAAGACAATATGGATTTGGCTGAGGATATGATAAAATATATCATAAACTATGTTATGGAAAATGCACCAGAGGAAATGGAGTTTTTCAACAGCTTTATTGACAAAGGTTTGTTAGAAAGACTTACAAGCATAGTCAACGCAGATTTTGGTAGAGTAACTTATACAGAAGCTGTGGACTTGTTGCAAAAATCCGGTAAAGAGTTCCAGTATCCAGTCGAATGGGGTATTGACTTACAGACAGAGCATGAAAGATATCTTACTGAAGAAATCTTCAAAAAGCCTTTATTTGTAACTGATTATCCAAAGGAAATCAAGGCTTTCTATATGAGAATCAACGACGACAACAAAACTGTTGCGGCTTGTGACTTACTAGTTCCAGGTGTTGGTGAAATCATCGGCGGAAGCCAGAGGGAGGAACGTCTTGACGTTCTAAAATCAAGAATGGCTGAGTTGAATTTGGACGAAAAAGATTATTGGTGGTATCTTGACCTTAGAAAGTACGGCGGTGTAAAACATGCTGGTTATGGACTGGGATTTGAAAGAATCATAATGTATATAACTGGAATGGGCAATATTAGAGACGTGCTACCTTTCCCAAGAACACCAAAGACATCAGAATTTTAATAGAATATTTTAAATCAAAAGAGGCTTCTCGATAATGGATTATTCATCAGTTATTGGGAATGCCTCTTTCATTATGTTTATTTGGTGGTCTATTGACAAATTTCTTGTACTCTGCCGACTTGTCCGTCTTCCAACATAACTTTTATGCCATGAGGATGGTGACTGCTATTTGTCAGTATTTTTGCAACTATGCCATCGGTTAAAGTACCCGTCCTTTGGTCTGCTTTCAATACGACTTTAACTGCAATCCCAATTTTTATATCTGCTCTATTTTGTCCGTTCATTATAGCTCCTTTAATTATTCATTAGTTATTACTTTTGGGTTATTATACCATA
>JAVXAG010000019.1:0-20768 GCA_036660615.1 Anaerovoracaceae bacterium | reverse complement strand
AAATCAATGTCCAAATCATTTCACCAGTAAACGCTAATGTGGTTATTGTATCATAAGTTTATCAAAAATTTATCTTAAGAAAATGTATACCAAGAATGCTATATATAAGCCTATACAAGCTACGGCTTCGCTTCTGGTTGTTTTGTCATTATGCCATGAGAAGAAGTATACTGCTCCTGTTGCAATTAGCATTAGTCCAACGTCAGCAATGTCAAGCACTGATGCCTTTAGTGGTGAGCATAATGCCGATGCTCCAAGAACTACAAACCCATTAAAAATATTTGAACCGATTATATTTCCTATAGCCAAGTCCACCTCGCCTTTTTTGACTGCAACAATAGAAGTTACTAATTCTGGCAACGATGTACCAATGGCAACCACCGTAAGCCCCATTAAAGTTTGGGACATTCCAAGGTGAATAGCAATAATCGTTGCATCATCTACTACTAATTTGCCTCCTATTACTACAAACACTAACCCTATAACAATTTGGAGTATACTTTTAAAGGCCGGCTGGTTTTGTATTACGTTTTCGTATTTGTGACTTTCTATGTATTGATATCCCTCTCTATGTTCCTCTGCATCGCCTTGCATCATAAACAAGTAGATTGCCATACATATTATTAATATCACGCCATCTATTCTGGAAATATAAACGTCTGCCAAAATAATTATTAATATTATTGTCGAGGACATTGCCCAAGGGAAATCCCTCTTCAATATTTCATTATTACTAGGCAAAACCTTTATCAAAGCACATATTCCCGTTATCATAAGTATATTGAAAATATTTGAACCGACAACATTGGCTATTGCCATTTCACTGTTTCCTTCAATGGCCGCAGTAATACTAACTGCAGTCTCTGGCAAACTGGTACCTATAGCTACTACAGATAACCCCATTATCACTTTGGGTATCTTTGTCAGCGTGGCTAAGGATGTTGCTCCCTCAACCAGCCAATAGGCTCCTATGATTAGCAATGCGAATCCAATAACTAAGAATAAGTATTCCATTATATCACCCTCTCAAAAAACGTTCTTTTATTAAGTATAATGCAGAAAAGCTCCCACAGCAAGTATATTTGCAATAGGAGCTTCTTTATGTCTATTTTTTATAAGTTTGCTTCAGCTTTTAGTATCTCAGCTTTGTCTGTATGTTCCCAAGGAATGTCTATATCAACTCTGCCAAAATGTCCATAAGCCGCCACTTGTCTATAGATAGGGCGTCTTAAATCAAGATCTCTAATTATAGCAGCTGGACGTAAGTCAAAATGCTTCTCAACTAATTGCGTAATTTTTTCATCAGAAATTTTTCCTGTTCCAAAAGTATCTATAAAGATGGATACTGGTTTTGCTATTCCAATAGCATAGGCAAGTTCAAGTTCGCATTTATCTGCTAGACCTGCAGCTACTATATTTTTTGCTACATATCTTGCTGCATAAGTTGCTGACCTGTCAACCTTTGTTGGATCTTTGCCTGAGAAAGCTCCACCACCATGACGTGCATATCCGCCATATGTGTCAACGATAATTTTTCTACCTGTAAGCCCTGAATCTCCATTAGGTCCGCCAATTACAAATCTTCCAGTTGGATTTACATAGTACTTTGTATCGTCATCTAGCAATGCTGCTGGAACGATCGGTTTGATTACATATTCTATTATGTCCTTCTTAATCTGCTCCTGTGTTACATCTGGATCATGCTGTGTAGAAACAACTACTGTATCAACTCTGACTACTTTGTCATTGTCATATTCTACTGTAACTTGAGTTTTGCCGTCTGGTCTTAGATAAGTCAACGAACCATCTTTTCTAACTTTTGTCAACTGCATTGCAAGTTTGTGTGCAAGTGCAATTGGCATTGGCATTAATTCTGGTGTTTCATTGCAAGCATATCCAAACATTAGACCTTGGTCACCAGCACCGATAGTGTCAATTTGGTCGTCCATAAGACCTTCTTTGTACTCAAGCGCTCTATCTACTCCCATGGCAATATCGCTGGATTGTTCATCTATGGCAGTCAATACTGCACAAGTGTTTCCGTCAAATCCATATTCGCTTCTGTCGTAACCTATTTCTGTGATTACATTTCTTACAATTCTAGGAATATCTATGTAACAGTTTGTGCTTATTTCTCCCATAACCATTGCGTATCCCGTTGTTGTCGTTGTTTCTGCAGCAACTCTTCCATAAGGATCTTGTTCAAATATGGCGTCCAAAATCGCATCCGAAATTTGGTCGCACATTTTGTCAGGATGTCCTTCAGTTACTGACTCTGATGTGAATAGTTTTTTCATAATTTACCTCCATAATCAAAAAAACCTCTTCTGCTAGGAAGAGGTTGATATTTGTGTTATCATTCCTCATCTATCAGAATAAAATATTCTGTAGGATTTAGCACCTTTTTTGCCGTAATTATCAGCATCTAGGTTGCCGGGCGTCTTAGGGCCTATTCCCTCTGCCACTCTTGATAAGGATTTATCATTTAAATTATACAATATTCTAGCTCTTTGTCAATGGGATATTGTAATTTTTTCAAAATAGGATATACTTTAGGTATATAAAATTAGCGAGGTAATAAATTGGAAAATAATAAATTTACATTGATTTACGGAGGATTGTCTGAATCCTCACATACTAGTAGCAAAGTTTTTGAGTCATCATATATCACTGATACCCGATTGATGGGTGTAGTTGGTATGTACATTCATTGGAGTCTGCCTGACAATCCCGTTATGAGCGACTTCCATCAATTCTTTTATTTTGATGCAGAAGAATATGGCTTTGAGACATATCAAAGCACTGTGGGCAATAACAAAGCGGAAATTACAGAGATAGAACGTTCTTTAATCGGTGGCTTAGGTGGGGAAAAAATCCCACTAACTGAAGTTGAAGCATGTTTTATGGTTCAACACTATGTTGCCTTTAACAAAGCTAAGGATATTTCTTTGCCTGAAGGAAAAAAAGAATATGATTTTATACTTAACATACCTGCAAAACTTACTGACCCAGAATCATACATTTTGTTACGCAAACAATGTACAAAAATAACTAGTGTCAATGAAGCTATAAATTATTTCTTAATGCGTTGTTTTGGCAAGGACTTTGCCGTAGCGTTATTTCTTGCGTCTTCTAATATTAAGGTTGACCTGTTCCCAGAGCTTAAGGATGCAACACTATGCAAAAACGCTATTGATGACGGTCCACAAGATAACTCATATATTTGCGAATCCCTCATAGAATACAATGATAATTACCACATTGTAATTACTCATATTGTAATGGAAAATTTGCAAATAAAATCTTTTGAAAGGGTTTCTACTTTTAAAGTGTCCTCTGCTGAGGCTGCCATGATGCTTTCTCGTCCTGAATTTATAACTTTATATGAATTTCTTGGCGATGTTAATATGATTGATCCCGATAGTTTCCCTTTATTTGCAAATGCAGTATGTACGTCTCATCCAAATGGTGAACTGTATATGGTTTTTAATCCAAGTAACAAACATGTCGACAAACGTGTGTTCCGATTGAATGAAGATGTTCTTGGGTTATACTTTATTTGTGATGAAGGACAAATCATTGTTGCTTCTTACAGTCTGGATGGAATCCGCTCTATGGAAGCTGATTTAAAAAAATCTTCTATGTATTCAGCAATGGTACCATTATCCAAATACGAATTTAAAGAACCAGTTTTATATGAATTTATTAGTAGCGGTTTGGAAAGATTTGAAGATTTTGTCGAATTAATAAAAGACGAAAATGAATAGGTATTATGTTAACCTATGTTCGCATCAATGCAAACATTTTTCAACATGTGTCAACCCTATTGTTTTAAAGGATTTCATGGTTTATCCACAGCTCATGAGCAGATTGTATACAATTTTTTGCACATGGGTATGTGGATAACTTTTTTCTCTTAAAGCGTTGGAATTCCTAATCGCTAACGAGTCCCTTCAATTTGTCAAGTACAAGTTATCCACATATTTTTTCCCCACATTATTATAAACTTTGAGCTTGTTCTTTTGTATCAATTACCTTAGTGTCTCTTTGAATATTTATACGATAGTGCATAGCTACTCCTGCCATAATTGCCTTTGCCATTTCTACTTGAAATCTAGGGTTTATTAGGCTCTTTTCATCGTCAATATTCGACAAGAAACCACATTCAACAAGTATAATCGGTGTATTAACATTCTTGAATAAATAGATGTCATTTTTAGCCATTGCTGCCCTTTCTTTCTTATCGTCAATGGACTGTTCCAAGGTAGATTGCACTGTCTCAGCTAATAGCTTACTTTCTTGGCAAATACTTTCTTCCTGGCACTCCTTCGGAAAGAACACCTGTGCGCCTCGAACTAATTCATCATTTTTATAACTATTCAAATGTATGCTCACCGTCAAATCCGGCTTTATTTTATCTATTATTTCTTTTCTATTCTTCAAATCGTCAATTTTTTTAGAATGGATTGACTGACCAGCCTCCTCATAAAGTCCCTTATCACTTTCTCTTGTCATAATCACTTTCACTCCGTATTTTTCTGCCTCTTTTTTTAGTTTTAATGCTATTTTTAAATTTATATTTTTTTCTTTGGTGCCATCTGCCGCTTCTGCCCCACCGTCCATACCGCCATGCCCCGGATCTATTACCATAGTTATTTGGTTTCTCATCTGCTCTGAAATTTCAACAAAATCTCCATAGTTTGGTGTGGCTACAATCAACAACATAACAATAAAAAACATCAATATAACTTTTAATTTTATTTTCATTTTCCCCTCCTTAGCTTGTTAAATATATGTTATACTATTTGTGAATATCCACAAAATGCATAAGCGTTTTTACATATTATAGGAATTTTAATGGAGAGAATTATGCAAACGAAAAGAATTTATAAAGAAAATGTATATCTAAAAGAATATACTTCGAAAATTACTGGTGTTTCACAAGAAGAAGGTAAACTGACCGTTACTCTTGACGAAACCATATTTGCACCTACTGGTGGTGGTCAAAGTTGCGATATCGGTAATATTGCTGGCTACCAAGTTGTCGATGTACATGAGTCGGAAAATGAAATTTTTCATCAGTTAATGTTGGAAAATGATGAAACACAATGTAAATTGGCGATTGGCGATGAAGTAGATATATCAATCGATTGGGATCATAGATTTGACAATATGCAAAGGCACTGTGGTGAGCATATTTTGTCTGGAATGTTTTATAGAGAATATGGTGGTGTGAATCGTGGTTTCCATATGGGTGAAAACTATATGACCATTGACATCAGTTTGGAAGAAAACCCCGAGTTTACGGAAATAACTTGGGACATGGCAAAACACGTTGAGCTGTGCGCTAATCAGGCTGTATGGTCCAATTTGCCCGTCATCACAAGGCATTATGATGACAAGGGTGAGGCGTCGAAACTTCCTCTTAGAAAAGCTCTTGCCTTTGATGAAGATATAACTATCGTATGCGTAGGTGATATCAACAATCCATCTGACTGTGTTGCCTGTTGCGGTACTCATCCATCTTCCGCCGGCCAAGTTGGCTTAATAAAAATCTACAAAGTTGAAGTTAATAAGAATATGTATAGAATCTATTTTGAGGCAGGCAAACGCGCATTTCTTCAATACCAAGAGAAGCTTGATGTATTAACATCTATCGAAAATAAATTGTCTGCCGGTACTGATGATTTGCTATCTAAGTATCAGGCTCAACAAGATAAAAACAAGGAAGTCCGCAGTGAATTGTACTACCTAAAAAAATGGGTAATAACTGCTGAAATTGACGGATTATCAGCTAACCTAGGGAATACTCTTGTCAAATACTACGACATATTGTCAATAGACGATATATTGACTGTAGGCAGGGCATTATCTGACAAAATCCCTAAAATACTGTTTTTAGTCCACAATCCTTCTCACACTATTTTGCTATTCTCAAATGGCAAAGGAACTTTTGACTGTGGAAAGTTAGTAAAAGACAATGCCAACATTTATGGTGGCAAAGGTGGTGGCAATCAAACGTCAGCTCGTGCAATATTCTCAAAAAAGGAATATATTGATACCTTTATTGACCTAGTTTGCAAACACCTTGGAATACTTGATTTCGAGTCAAGACAATAACTAATTCGCTGCGGTTTTGCGGCTGATGCTTCTGCTGTCGCTGCGGTTTTGCGGCTGGCGCCGTACAAATGTATAGAAAATCCCCCGAATATCAAGGATTTAGGATTATTCGGGGGATTATTTTTGTATTTATTACAATATTTTCTTGATTATTACATATTTGTTATTATTTATTGCGCTATTCTCTATGATTTGGCCTGTTTTAGAACTTTTACAAAGAAAATATTGCCAAAATCCCCCGAATATTTGGATTTCCCAACATTCGGGGGATTCTTTGGCCAATATGCAAACTGATTTACAATTTGGCTTATTCCAACACATATATAGTTGTCCATCTAGCGCCCCAAATAAGGCACTGCTCATATTCTTCCATATACAAATCCACCACTTTGCCTTTTATCCCTGTACCAACATCGTTTGCAATAGCATAGCCATATCCCTCAATATATAGTCTGCTTCCTAGGGGAATTAGATCTGTATCTACTGCAACAGTGCCATATTGACATCTTCCGCCATATGCGCCTACTGGTGTTCCACTAAAATGGTACGCTACTGCTTTTACATCTGTGATTTTTTGAGTATAATTCAGTCCTTCTGGCTTTTCAAAGGAAATCTTTGTGCCATAGCTGACTACCCTGTCTTTGCTTTCTTCTATTATATTAGTGTCTATTATTTCTCTGCCAATTTTTTTACCATCGATATACTTATCAAGGTATCTTACATTCTTCTTGCCATCTTTTCCATTTTTCAAAACTATAACTTTGCCAATTGTGATTTGACTATTTGAATTATAAATAGTTTGGTGACCAATAGTCTTTATCTTGGTACCTTCTTTTGTGGTTACCCTTTTGACTATTATTTTGTCGCCCTTTTTAATTACCTCGTTTAACTTGGGTGTGACTATGTCAACATTACTAATCTGTATATTATTTTCTCTTAAAATTTCACTTACTCTCTTTGGAAGAACTGTCTGTTTCTGCGTTTTTCCATCTGCAGTAATATCCACTTCAAAAGCTTTGGTTATTATTATCTTTGTATCATCTTCTATTTTTGTATCTAGTGCAGGTTCAACTTTGTCATTTGATGAATATTCTATATGATTGTCCATCAAAAAGCTTTCTATTGATTTGTCCCTTGTTTCATATGTTTTGCTCATAACTGTCAGTGAATCGTTAATGTCCACATATACCGTTCGCGGAATCAAAAGATACAAGCCTACGCCAATTATTATTAGAATGACTGCAATTGTTGTAATTAGGATTGCTAATTTCTTATGCTCTTTGATATGGTGTCCACCTGTTAATAACAGTTTTTTGACCATACGCTTTTCGTTATCCTCCTTGCATGTTAGGATTTTAACATATTATGTGCTGAAAGTCAAAATTTTATTCTTTCAATCCCAGTGATTGCAAGGGTTTTGTCGATTCTTGTCGAATTTGTAGAGGGCCTATAAAAACTGCAAGCCAAACATTTATTCCTTCTAAAAAAGCCCCAGCCGATTTCTCGACTAGGGCTTTTATCTGTAAAATTATTATTGTGCCATTGGCTTTAGGTCTGGGCTAAATATTAGCTTGCAACCTGTTGCTGCTTGCATTTCTTCTTTTGTGAAGTCTGGGTGTAATTCTGTAACCAAAAGACCTTCTGGTGTAACTTTCATAACTCCCATTTCTGTGATGATTACGTCAACACATTTCATAGCTGTTAGTGGAAGAGTACATCTTTCAAGAATTTTATGGTTTCCTTTTTGAGTATGAGTCATTGCAATGATTACTTCTTTTGCTCCGATTACAAGATCCATAGCGCCGCCCATTCCTGCAACCTTTTTGCCTGGGATGATCCAGTTTGCAAGGTCACCGTTCTCTGCTACTTCCATAGCGCCAAGAACAGTAGCGTCAAGGTGTCCACCTCTTACAACTCCAAATCCTGTAGCTGTATCAAAGTAGTTAACTCTAGGAAGTACTGTTACATATGCACCACCTGAGTTAATGATATCTGTATCTTCTTTTCCTTCTTCTGCAACTGCATCCAGACCAACGAATCCGTTCTCTGAGTGAAGAGTAACGATTACATCTTCAGCGATGTAGTCTGCTACCATAGTTGGAAGGCCGATTCCTAGATTGACAACGTCGCCATCTTTGAATTCTAATGCAACTCTACGTGCAATTCTTTCTTTTATATCTGCCATTTTTTTTCTCCTTCCACTACTGCGTCAACCATGATTCCGGAAACTACAAAAGTATCAGGATCTAGTTCTCCTACTTCAACAACTTTTTCGCCAGCAAGGATAACATGATCTGCTGCTCCAGCCATAACATAGTTAAAGTTCTTTGTAGCTTTTGCGCACATGAAATTTCCAAATACGTCACAAACTGTAGCTCTAACAAAAGCATAGTCTGCATGAAGAGGTCTTTCTAACAAGAAGTCTTTTCCATCAATAGTAAGTACTTGTTTGTCTCTTCCTAATTCGTCTTTTTCTGTTTCCATTAATGTTCCAACGCCTGTAGGTGTTAGAACTCCACCAAGTCCATAGTTAGCTGCTCTGATTTTTTCAGCTAAAGTTCCTTGAGGTACCAAAGTATATGTCAAGCTGCCATCTGCAAATTGTTCGTTAAGCTTAGGGTTAACGCCAATGTGAGAAGCGATAATATGGTCAACCATGTGGTTCTCCAATAATTTACCAATACCTCTTGCAGTCTTTGCTCCGTATTGTCCGATGTCTAATCCGCCATCATTACCAATTACAGTTAGATGTTTAACGCCTTTTCTTACTAGTGCATCCATTAAAACTTCAGGAGAACCTGTTCCAAGGAACCCGCCAACCATAATGGTCATTCCGTCTTTAACGCCTGCAACTGCTTCATCTGCAGTTATAATTTTGTTAATCATTTTATGTTACCTTTCTTTTGTTTTGTTGTGTTGTGTAAGAATACTTTTGCTATTTATTAGCTATGTAAATTGTTATATTCTTCCTCTTTTTACGATTTCTGTGATGATGTATGAACCAACATGCTCTGCATATGTGTGTGGTCCAAAACCAGCATCATAACCAAGTTCTTGAGCTAGTTCGTGAGAAACTCTAGGTCCTCCACAAAGAAGAAGAACTTTATCTCTTAGACCTTCAGCTTCCATAAGCTCAACCATATTAGTCAAGTTCTTGATGTGAACGTCTTTTTGAGTTACAGTCTGTGATACTAAGATAGCATCAGCATTTACTTCTTTTGCTTTTGCGATTAACTCTTCATTTGGAACCTGTGATCCCATGTTGATTGCATTAACATTCTTGAATCTCTCAAGACCAAAGTGGCCATGGAAACCCTTCATGTTCATTATAGCATCGATACCTACTGTATGAGCATCTGTTCCTGTTGAAGCTCCAACGATAACAACGTCACGTTTGATGTTGTCAGCGATGTATTGTCCACATTCTTCTCTGTCCATAATTTCAGTTTCAACTTTTGTAACTTTGATTGTTGTGTAGTCAACTGTATGTTGACATTTTCCGTATAGTATGAAGAATGTAAATCCTCCACCCATATCGTGTGAATAAGTAACGCTTGGTTCGTCAAAGCCCATTTTTCTTGCTAACTGTTTAGCAGCTTCGCTTGCTTCTTCACCATAAGGTACAGGTAATGTAAATGCCATTTCTACCATACCATCGTTCATTGTATCGCCATAAGGCTTTATTTTTGTTAAATCTACAGTTGTGTTAGCTGTGTTGCATGCTTCTGTCATTATTTTGCACCTCCTAACATTAGTGGGATAAATGGATTGAAGTACATTTCATCTTTGCTACATACTCCTTCAAGACCCTTACCACCATCTTTTGCTCTCTTAACTCCGCCAAATTTACCAGCTTCGATTGTTGCAAATAAGCCATCAACCTCAACTTGGTGTAATAATTCGTCTGCATCATGAAGAACCTTTTGAGCTCTCTTCTGCATAATACCATCTTTCTTAAATTCAACTTCATCTCCAATGTTTCTTGCATTGTTGAAGATGTATTGAGCATTTTCAATTGAAAGGTATCTATCTTGCATATGTGGTGTATGGATTGCTTCAGTCATCATTCCTAATAATTGTAGGGATTGACCTGACCATACTGATATCAAGTTGAATAACGCATCCTGAATATGACCTTTGAAAATATTTCCTGTCATAAACTTTGTTGGAGGCATATATTTTAGTGAAGCATTAGGGAAAATTTCTTTAGCCATTATAGCTTGTGCTAATTCATATAAGAATCCGTTTTCTGTATCTGGATCCATTTCAAAAGCATGTCCTAATCCCATTTGTTCTTCTTTGATATTTGCTAATACTGCAAACTGTTCGTTGATAAATTGTGAAGCAAGTACTGTGTGTGCTGCTTCATAAGCATCGTCAGTAGTTAGGTAGTTATCTTCACCTGAGTTAAAGATAATTCCGCAATAACCGATGATAACTCTACTCATAAATTGGTCAACGATTGTTCTCTGCATATTGATATCTCTGAATAGGATTCCGTAGATAGCGTCATTTAGCATAACGTCTAATCTTTCTAATGCTCCCATTGCAGCGATTTCTGGCATACACATTCCAGATGAATAGTTACATAATCTGATGTATCTACCAACTTCTTCTCCAACCTCATCAAGAGCTTTTCTCATGATTTTGAAGTTTTCTTGTGTTGCATATGTACCGCCGAATCCTTCTGTTGTTGGGCCATAAGGAACATAGTCAAGAAGTGATTGTGCAGTAGTTCTGATTACAGCAATGATATCTGCACCTTGTCTTGCAGCTGCTTGTGCCTGGACAACGTCTTCATAAATATTACCAGTAGCAACGATTACATATAGATAAGGTCTTCTGCCTTCGCCTAATCTGTCTAAATACTCATTTCTTGCTTCAGTCTGAGCATTGATTTTCTTTAGAGCTTCTTTTACTGTAGGCAAAATTTTTGCCTCAGCATCTTTTGCAGAAGCTGTTTCAAGTTTTGTGATATCTAAGTCACCTGTTGCCATTTTATTGGCAATTTCTTGTGGTGTCAATCCAGTTTGGATCATTGCATTACCCATCCAGTATGCAACACCTCTTGGCAGACCACCTGCTTCTTTAATTTGATCAACTACAATGTTTGGAAGTGGTGTTTCTACATCGTCTACACCATCAACTCCCAAAAGTCTAAGAATTGTTCTTTCAGTACTTACAGTAGTATGTCTGTCGATAAAATCTTGCATGTCTTTTGCAATCTTTGCAGCGCTTGCACGTGCATTGTCAACTACTTTTGGGTCAAGGTTTAATTTGCTTTTCATCCTTTTTCTCCTTACTTGATATATTTTTGCGCTCCCTTTATTATCTCGCTGTTGATGCCAAGCATCTTGGCGATATTAAGAGCATCTTTAGGTATTTGCCCTTGCTTTTCGACTGCATATAGTCTATAGTCCATATACTTCGAAATAATATTTATTCTCTCTTTCCTATTAGCATATTTTAGCTCGCTATCAAGGAGGTTAAAGTCCACATCTGCCAGTCCTCGGACTTGCATATTCAAGACTCCTTCTTTCTCGGTAACTGCCTCAAAATGAGTAGTAATGAGAGTAATATACGGTTTTTCCATTAGGAAATCTACAAGGCTCCTTGTCAGTGCTAACCCTTCAATAGGATTTGTGCCACTGGCAATTTCATCTATTAACAAAATGGTTCTATCCATACTGTTATCTAATATTTCTTTTAGTTCTTCCATTTCGCTTCCAAAGCTAGAAAGACCTCTTTCTACCGATTGACTATCGCCAATGAGAATTTGCATATAATTGGAAAGCCCAATTTTTGCACTTTTACATGGAACAAAAAATCCATACTGGGTTAAGATTGGAATCAAACCCGATAGTTTAAGAGAAATCGTTTTGCCTCCCATATTTGCACCTGTTATGCAGGTAACTCCCTCTTTTAGGGCAATGGATATTGGGCAATACTTTTTCTTCTTTGAGTTCAAAACATCTTCAACTTTTAGATGTCTTCCCTCAACAATCTCTATAATATGTTCTTCCACAATCTCTGGCTTTACGCAAGAATGCTTTACAGAATATATCGCCTTTGCTAAGGCTACGTCAAGACAACCTATTTTTCCGCAATTTTCTAAAAGAATTGTGTCATATTTTGATATTTCTTTCGAAAGCATTTCTCTTACAATTGTCTCTTCTTCTTCTATATCTGTATTTATGTCTTCCATTTCCTTGATTAGCCCATAAACTACTTCTGTCTTTTTTAGTTCAAAGGTTACACACATATAGTCTTCATCTGTCTGTTCAAGGTCTGGTATTTTTCTTATATTTTCTAGTTCACATCCTGATTTAGAAACAGTAACATCAAATTTTGGTGTAAGTGCAATTCCATATTCTTTTCGAAGTTGCTCTTTTTTACCCTTTTGTTCTTTTCTTATAGCCAATTCAACTTCACGTTTCTGTTTTCTTAGGCAACTAAGCTTTTCTGAAAACTCATCGTAAATGTAGAAGGTGTTCATTCTATCTTTTCTTGGATCCAAAACATCTAATAGTGTTTCTGTATCCTCCAAAATAAATTCTTCTGGCATCGGTGTATTTGACTTTGCAAAAAGTTGCTCTATCTTTTTCATCTGAAGCAAAAGTGATTTGATTTCATATATTTCCACTACGGACAATGGATTTTTCTTACTGCGCTCAATTGTATATGTTGAGTCCTTTATTTCCATAAAAACTTCCAGTAAATGTTCTACTTGTTTGGAGTTTTCGTTTATAAAACTAATCATATCGTCAATCTTATCAAGTTCTATTCGCAGTTCTTCTTCCTGTCCAGGATAGAAAGGTTTTGTTTCTTTTAGGATCTTTTTCCCATATGGAGTGTTCAAATCTATGCAAGACATCACATAGTCTAATCCCGTCTCCATTTTGGTCTTTATATTTGCTAATCTTCTATTTTTGCCAAGGTTCATAGTTTACCTCCCCACCTATATTCTTACGTCAATTACTGGTACGTCGGGCAAAGCTTTCTGCATAGCTTCCAGTAAAACGCCATGTTCAAAGGAATACCCACTAGGTGCAAAAGGGTTTACAGTAATAGCTGCGACTTCTATGTTTTTTAGTACGCTTACCGAAAATCCTCTTTTTCTCATTTGTCCCCATGTCATTGCATCAATAAAAATCTTTGTTGGATCTTTTAGTACAAATCTGACTTTTTTAAGTTTTGTGGGATGTATATCTGCAATTACACTGTTTGTAAACGCCCCTGGTATGTAAACATATTCTGTCTCATCATCCATGGCATCGTCAATGAACTTACTAGCTCCAAGTCCTGTCTTTAGGTTGAGCTTTTCTAAATGTCCATTTTTTATTAGCATAATTTTTTCTTCTCTGCAATGTTCTTCGATTAAAGTTCTCGCTTTACCTTCTTCTAATTCTGGTAAGCTGTACAACCCAACAATATGAGTAGTTTCTTCAATCACTTTTTTTAGGCTTCTGGATAAAACTGCACCTGTGGCCAAGATAATCGCATCTGAGGTTTCTGGTGATGCAATTGACTTTCTGTCTATTGCTCCATCTATTAAAATAAGTTCGCACCCCATATGGAACATTTCGTCGCACATTTTCTTTGTATCCGCTGTAGCAACTGGACCTGCAATTTGAACATATCCACTGTCTGCAACTCTACAAAGTAGCAATTCTCCAATAGCTGTTGAGTATTTGGACATTTTTAAAATTTCTAACCCTGCCTCCGCTAATTCATATAACTGAGTTGGTACTGAAACAATAGTGTCCTCATAAAGATATACTCTCGGTTTGTCTGTTCCCGTAACCAGGTCGATTGTTTCACCGTCTCTGCCTGTGGAAGTTATTCCAAGTCTTACACCTTCATCCATTGCTTCTTCTATCAAAAAGTTTAGTGCTGTTGTCTTGCCGGCATTTTTGGCCATACCAACAATGGAAAGGGTCTTGTATTTAGTTGATAAGTCGTATAATAACCCCATCTTTTTTTGTTCCTTTTTTCATTATTCATACCTATAGGGGAACCATTGGCTCCCCTATAGAATATTATTTTAGCTTGTAATTAATGTTTGTTTCTTTCGTGTCTTGCTAAGTTTGATGGTTCCATAGATTTAATCTCTAAACCTTCGCCTAAAGCTGAAACACCCTGATACTTGTATGATTTCTTGCCTGTGCAATAGTCACAAGTACATTCTAATTCAGGAAGATTTGGTTCTGTGTAAGTCGTAATAACGCCTTCATAGTTTCTCAAGATAACCTTGTTAGGTGTCTGTGAAATTATGTATTGTGGCATTACTGGAGTCTTACCGCCACCACCAGGAGCGTCAACTACGAATGTAGGTACTGCATAACCTGATGTATGACCTCTTAAACCTTCAATGATTTCGATTCCCTTAGCAACTGAAGTTCTAAAGTGTTCAATACCAATTGAAAGGTCGCAGATGTAAATATAGTAAGGTCTAACTCTGTTCTTAACCAAAACTTGAACTAAATCTCTCATGATGTGTTTGCAATCGTTTACTCCTCTTAGAAGTACTGATTGGTTACCTAGAGGGATACCAGCATCAGCTAATTTTCTTAAAGCTTCTTCTGCTGTTGGTGTCATTTCTTTTGGATGGTTGAAGTGAGTGTTTAACCAAATTGGATGATATTTCTTTAGCATGTTGCAAAGATTATCAGTAATTCTCATTGGCATAACTACTGGAGTTCTTGATCCTAATCTTACGATTTCAACGTGGTCAATCTTTCTTAATTCGCTGATGATGTACTCTAAAGTTTCATCTTCAACACATAAGCAATCTCCACCTGATAGTAATACGTCTCTAACTACAGGAGTTCTTCTGATGTAATCGATACAAGCATCGATATCTTCTCTGCTTCTTGATCCATCAGTTTCACCAGCAAGTCTTCTTCTTGTACAATGTCTGCAGTACATTGAGCACTGGTCAGTGATTAAGAATAAAACTCTATCTGGATATCTGTGAGTTAATCCAGGAGCTGGGGAGTCAGCATCCTCATGAAGTGGATCTGCGTCGTCAGCTTCTGATCTATGCATTTCTGCTAATGTTGGAACTGCTTGCATTCTAACTGGATCTCTTGGATCGTCTGGATCCATCAATGATGCATAATAAGGTGTGATTCCTACTCTGAATCCGCCCATTACCTTCTCGATGTCCTTTTTCTCTTGTTCTGTAAGATTAACAACTGCACAAATATCTTCTACTGTTGATAATCTATGAGAAACCTGCCAATGCCAGTCGTTCCACTGTTCATCTGTAACATCCTTAAATAGTGGAATGTCTTTCCAATTTCTAATTGCCATAATAAATCTCCTTATTTTCTATTACTCTGTTATAGTTATAGATTTCAATTTTGATTAAAGATTAAGCGTACATTTCTGCAAATAATTTTCTTAATCCTTCATGCTCTCTTAGTACTTGAAGTGTAATTTCAGCATGGCCCTTTGTATAACCATTACCAACGATCATGTTAACGTCTTTGCCAACACCTTCAGCGCCTAATGCTGCTTTTGTGAAGCTTGTTGCCATTGAGAAGAAGTAAACTACTCCGTCATCTTTACAAGCAAGGATTGAAGCCATTTCTGTGTTTTCAATGTTTACGCAGTTGATAACAACATCAGCTAATTTTCCGTCTGTTAATTCCATAATTTTGTTGTAGATTCCGATTGCATCTGTTGCGTCTGCTGCAAAGTATGCATCTGCTAATCCTAAGTTCTCAGCTCTAGCTTGTGATTTAGGGGATCCTGCGATACAGATAACTTTACCTGTAACTCCAGCTCTCTTCTTTGCTTCGTATAAGCACATAAGACCTGATTTTCCGCCACCACCGATAACTACAACTGTTTGGCCTGATTGAACTAATTTAGCTGTCTGAGCAGGAGCTCCTGCAACGTCTAATGCTGATAATGCAAGACCTTCTGGCATATCATCAGGTAATTTAGCATAGATTCCGCTTTGGAATAAAATTGCTTGACCTTTGATATCAACTTGGTCGATTTCTGGTCTAACAGCAACGATTTCGTCAATTACTAATGGTGTTAGTGATAATGATACTAGAGTAGCAATTTTGTCTCCAGCTTTGATATCTCCAACGTATGCTGGTCCTACTTCTTTAACTGTTCCGATAAGCATTCCGCCTGAACCAGTCCATGGGTTTTTATGTTTTCCTGCTTTAGCAACGATTCCCATCATAATTTTTTTAATTTCTTCTACATCTCCGCCAGCTCTCTTTGAGATTTCTGTGAATGAAGCTGAGTCAACGTTCAAAGTCTTAACATCAATAAGAACTTCGTTGTCGTAAATTTCCATAGTGTTGTCAATAACATCTGCTGGTTGTGGTAATACACCTTTTGGTGAGATTACTCTGTGTGTGCCGTAAGGGCATCCTTTTTTCATAATTTTATCCTCCTAGAAAATTGTTTTGTTATATGTTTATGCCTTCGCATAATGTTAACTAGGTACATTATATAGCAATTTTTATTCCATGTCTACCGTTGTTGAAATTCAAAGGGTTACAAGAGAAAAAGTTTATGTTTCGAACCGATTTGTGTTCAAAACGCAAAAGACTCGAACCAAAATCGGTTCGAGTCTTTTGTAGAGGTTATTTTTACGCATAAAGTTGCGCGAAAAGGCTTCTTAATGGTTCGTATTCTCTCAATACTTGTAGTGCTACATTTGCATGGCCTTTTGTGTAGCCATTTCCTATTAGCATGTTAACATCTTTGCCTACTCCTTCAGCACCAAGTGCTGCTTTTGTGAAGTCCGATGCCATTGAGAAAAAATATACCATTCCGTTATCTTTGCATGCCATTATGGATGCCATCTCTGTATTCGGAATGTTTACAACGTTTATTACAACGTCAGCTAATTGTCCATTTGTTAGGTCTGAAATTTTTCTAAATAGTCCCACCGCATCTGTAGCGTTTGCAACCAAGTATTCATCAGCTACGTTTACGCTCTTTGCTCTGTCTATTGATGGTTGGAATCCGTCTACGCAAATTATTTTGCCATTAATTCCTGCTTCTTTTTTTGCTTGGTAGCAACAAAGCATTCCGGATTTTCCGCCTCCGCCTAATATTACAACTGTATTTCCAGGCTCAACGATTTTGGCTGTCTGTGCAGGTGCTCCTGCAACGTCTAATACTGAAAGTGCCAAATTTTGTGGTATATCATCTGGTAATATTGAGCAAATTCCGCTCTCAAATAATATCGCTTGTCCTTTGATATCTACTTGGTCGATGTCTTCTCTGATTTCCAAAATTTCATCGATTCTAAGTGGTGTAAGTGAAAGGGAAACTAATGTGGCAATTTTATCTCCGGCCTTTAGCATTCCTTGGTAATTCGGTCCTACTTCTTTAACGGTTCCGATAAGCATTCCGCCTGAACCTGTCCATGGGTTTTTGTGTTTTCCTGTTTTCTCAACGATGCCAAGCATAATTTTTTTTATCTCTTCTACATCGCCTTTTGCTCTTCTTGCTATCTCGGTAAATGATGCCGAGTCAACGTTTAATGTCTGTACGTCGATAAGTACTTCGTTGTCGTAAATGTCCATTGTATTGTCAATAATATCCGCAGGTTGCGGTAAAACCCCTTCAGGGCTGATTACTCTGTGTGTGCCGAAACGATCGCCTTTTTTAAATTCCATATTTACTTTGTTTCTCCTATTTTTTCTTTTCTTTTTCGTTTTATCTTTTACTTACTAATACAATGCAATTCTTGTGCCAAGATTTAGAACCCACTGAAATCAATGGGTTCTTCGTTTTATTGGCATATTTTTCTTCTTTTACGAACCGAATAGGGTTCAACTGCATGCTTTGCGAACCGTTTTATAATCACAAGTCATACTTTTTCTTTTTCCTTATTAGTTGAGTTTGACTTATGCCTATTGCTTTTGCAACTTTTCTAGTCGAGCCATATTTGTCGCAGGCATACTTCAAAATGTTCTTTTCGAAATTTCCAACCATCTGTTCAAGGTCTACGGTATGTTCACTTTTCTCTGTGTTATCCGCCATATCTATATTTGTATTGTCAAATATTTCTCCATGAAGTTCTTTCATAACGTCAAGCAATGTAACACTTTCTCCCTTAGCCGTTATCATAAGTCTCTGTACCACATTTTCCAATTCTCTTATGTTGCCCGCCCACTCGCACTGCTTCAAATAGTCAACTGCATCTTCATCTATATTTCTTTTTATTCCAAATTTCTCGCTGTATTTCTTCAAGAAATACGTTACCAAGGCAGGAATATCACCAGTTCTTTCGCTAAGATTTGGCACTCTAATTCTTACGACATTGAGTCTATAATACAAGTCTCTCCTGAATTTACCTTCTTCTATAAACTCTTCCAAATCCCTATTTGTAGCCGATATTATCCTAACATTGGTTTTAACCGGTACTGTTCCACCAACTCTAAAGAATTCGCCATCTTGTATAACTCTAAGTAATTTTGCCTGCATATCAAGTGACAATTCTCCTATTTCATCTAGAAATATTATTCCATTGTCTGCAAGTTCAAAATATCCTTTTTTGCCTCCTGTATTAGCTCCTGTAAACGATCCTTTTTCATACCCAAAAAACTCTGATTCTATAAGGTTTGGAGATATTGACGCACAGTTTACTTTTACGAATGCATGGAGTTTTCTATTGCTATTTTTTTGTATTATATTAGCAACTTTTTCTTTTCCGACGCCTGTATCACCTGTAATAAGTACATTACAGTCGTATCTTGAAACGGTCATCATCTCGTCGAGAACAGCTGCCATAGCTCTGCTTTCGCATACAAAATCTTCCAGCATAGTTCTTCTTTGCCCCGAAACTTCCTGCAATCTAGTTTCTCTATTTAATGGATACGAAGGGTCGTCCAATATTTTTATATTTGACTCGGAGACGTTTTCAAGGTACGGTGCAAGTTCTCTAACCAAGTCTATATCAAATTCATCGTATGCCTCCAAATACCCATCTGCACACCTAATATCCAATTGTCTGGATATTGATTCTGTTATATATAGGGCAATGTTGTAGTTGTTAATAAGGTTAGCAAACACAACGGTTCCCCCTGATTTTGTCGCCAAAATATTTATGGTTTCCGCTCCTGGTATATCGGCACAGTTTATGGATACGTCAAACAATGAATCTGCATTTAGTCTATTGAGGCACTCCATAGGTTTCAAAATGTCTACGTAATGAATCTCGCTGAACACTTCTGAAATCAAGGTGTCTATGGTTTTCCCTTTGACCACCATATCTGTTTTTTTGTCTAGCAAACAAACTATTTCGGCATCTTGTCTTGCCACTTTTTTTATGGCATATGCAAATAGCAGATTCATCATCAAATTGTTTCCTACGATTAAAAACTTTTTCTTTCCAACTGCGGTATTGCTTATTCTGTAAAGTGTTCCCGACTCATTAAATGTAAACAATAACAAGTTTATTGGCACTCCCTCTGGTTTTCTAACTAATGGAATCTGTGCGTATAATATTGCATATCCCTCAACTTCTATTTGGCCATAAGCTCTGTCGATTGAGGTAATTCTTGAAATATACATAGGTACAGAGGCTAATGATGCATTGCATATTACTTCTTCGCCAATTTGAAGGTTCTTTTTATTGTCATACTCCGCCCCTATTTCATCAACTGTACCATAAAAAAGCCCTCCTGTATCAGTGACCGGATTATGCAGTTTCCCTCTTTTTATTATGATATCGATGATCTTTTGTTTTATTTTTTCTTCATTATCATTTGCTTCTAAGCAAATCTGTTTAAAGCTGGTACATTCTAAATGTACTCTGGTTATTGATACTCTTATTTCTTCTGGAGTAATTGCCCTTGCATTATCGATTTTCCAAGCTGATGTCGGCAACACGTGTTGTGGCTCTATTACTCTATTTGTCCCATAATTTTGCGTCATATTCTGTTCGCTCCTTTTCTGTGTGAACATATATCGGTTCACGATTAAGCTATTTCAATGATAAACCATTGGCACGTAATTTGCAATTGTTATTTACATATAAGGCAATCCCTTATATAATGTAATAGTCAGAAAAATATTTATTATAATTAAAAGGAGATTTATAAAATGGAAGAAAAGAAAATAACATCATTAATCAGATTAAGAATGTCTGCAAAGGACGCTCATTACGGTGGCGAGTTAGTTGATGGAGCTCACATGGTTCATTTATTTGGAGACGTTGCTACAGAATTATTAATCAAATGTGACGGAGACGAAGGTCTTTTCTGTGCATATGACAATGTTGAATTCTTAGCTCCAACTTATGCTGGAGACTATATCGAAGCATATGGAGAAATCACTAAGATTGGAAATACTTCAAGAAAAATGAGTTTTGAAGCAAGAAGAGTTATCACTTCAAGAAAAGACATCAATGCTTCAGCTGCTGACTTCTTAGACGAGCCAGTTGTTGTTTGTAGAGCTACTGGAACATGCGTAGTACCTAAAGCATCAAAGAGAAAATAGTTACATAAATTATTGAGAGTGTTATTTGTTTTATACATTAACCTTCAAAAATTGATTAAGGCTGCCCTGCTTGATTTTCAAGTTTGGACAGCCTTTTTATTGTTTTTGTAGCGCAGCATGACTTTTTGTCGTTGGGTGCGGGGCTGTTGGCGCGTTGCGCTGTT
>JAVXAG010000018.1:4308-21153 GCA_036660615.1 Anaerovoracaceae bacterium | reverse complement strand
TTTCAGCAAATCAAGGTTTACCTGAAATAGCGTGGCGAAATTGCTCTTGCTATTTCAAAAATCATTTTTCTCATAATTTTCAACCCTCCTATGGGCAATATTAAATTAAGAAATTTACCGACTTGCATATTACCTTTCCTTCTTGCATATATTGTTTTAACTTAAGTTAAGGAGCGGTGTATTTTATGAAGGATTACATTGAGGAAAGAGTACTTGAATTGGCAAATTATATTATAGAAACCAACTCTACAGTGAGAGCAACTGCTAAAGAATTCAGAGTCAGCAAAAGTACCGTACATAAGGACGTCACGCAGCGTTTGCAAGAATTAAATCCTGCTCTTGCCACGAAGGTAAAGTTGATTTTGGACACAAACAAGGCCGAACGACATATTCGCGGAGGATTAGCCACCAAAGAAAAATACAAAAGGCAGCTGTAGGGCTGCCTTTGAGTTTGAAGAACAAGAATTGTTTTGCAAATTTTACAAAAACTTTTCTTTTGTTTTTGCTCAGCTATGTATATAATATAGGTATAAAACATTTTGATATTTATATATAGGAGGCAAATAAATGATTTATTTTAGAAGTGATTATAGCCAAGGCGCACATCCTGATGTGTTGCAAGCTTTGATTGACACAAATATGGAGCATTCCGATGGCTACGCTCTGGATGTCCACAGTGACCACGCAAGACAGATGATAAAAGATTTGATTGGCGTAGAAGATTGTGACGTACATATGATGGTCGGTGGCACACCTACAAACATCATTACTATTGCGGCTGCCCTAAAACCTTACGAGGCAGTGGTTGCACCAAGATCAGGCCATATCTATTTGCATGAATGTGGCGGTGTTGAGGCTGCTGGACATAAGATAATTCCAATGACACCAGTTGATGGTAAATTGACTCCAGAACTCATCGATGAAGCATGGCTTGAATATGAAGATGACCATACTCCGATTCCAAAGATGGCTTACATATCCCACACTACAGAATTTGGGACAACTTATACAAAGGCTGAGCTAGTTGCATTGCGTAAATGCTGCGATGAGCACGATATGTTCCTTTATTTAGATGGTGCCAGACTAGGTACTGCTTTGACTTGCAAGGGCAATGACCTTTCAATTAAAGACATCGCTAAGCTAGTTGACGCGTTCTACATTGGTGGAACAAAGAATGGTGCATTGTTTGGTGAAGCTGTAGTAATATTAAATGAAAAAATTAATGACCACTATAGATGGATGATTAAACAAAATTGTGGTATGCTGGCTAAGGGCAGACTTATCGGAGTTCAGTTCGAAGCATTGCTCAAGGGTGGCGAAAATAGCATCTACTATAAAATGGCTGATCATTCCAACAAAATGGCACTCATGTTAAAAGAAGGAATTGAAGGTGCTGGCTACAAACTAAAAGGCACTTCTAATACAAACCAAATTTTCCCTATCTTTTCCAACGAAATGGTAAAAGAACTTGAAAAAGACTTTTTCTTCTATGACTGGGAGAAGTGGGACGATGATAACCGCGTGATTCGTTTAGTTACTTCTTGGGGAACTACGGAAGACGATGTTAAGGCTTTTTTAAAAGCTTTAAATAAATAACTATTTTTTATTTAACAAAGGAGAAAGAACTATGAAAAAACGTAATAAAGTACTTGTATTATTGCTGACTATTTGCATGGTATTTGTAATGATTCCATCAGCATCTTTTGCTGCTGACGCAAAAACTGGTGACATTGTCGTACTTTACACAAATGATGTTCACTGTGCTGTTGATAGCAATATCGGCTATGCTGGACTAGCTGCATACAAAGCAGACAAGTTAAAGCAGACAGAATATGTTACTTTAGTTGATGCTGGCGATGCACTTCAAGGTGATGTAATGGGTACACTTTCAAAAGGAGAATATCTTGTTGACATTATGAACAAAACAGGCTACGACGTGCTTGTACCTGGAAACCATGAATTTGACTATGGCATGGATCAATTTTTCAAATTGGCTAAAGCCTCAAATGCAAAATACGTTTGTGCAAACTTTATTGATTTGAAGACAAACAAAGCTGTCTTTGACCCATATGTAATGAAAACTTATGGAAAAACAAAGGTTGCCTATATAGGTATCGACACTCCTGAAGCTATTTCAAAAGCAGCTCCTGCTTACTTCCAGGACAAAACCGGAAAATACATATACGATTTTTGTAATGATAAAACAGGAGAAAAATTATATAAAGCCGTACAAACTGCTGTAGATGCTGCCAAAGCTGATGGCGCAAACTATGTAATCGCAGTTGGTCACTTAGGTATCGATGCTCAAAGTTCTCCTTGGACTTCCAAGGATGTAATTGCAAACACTAGTGGTATTGATGCGTTGATCGATGGTCACTCCCACAGCACAATTGCCAATGAGCAGGTAAAAAACAAGGCTGGTGCAAATGTAACATTAACTTCCACTGGAACTAAATTGGCTGCAATCGGCGAATTAGTCATTTCAGATGGTAAGATTTCAACAAATTTAGTTACAAAATATGAAGGAAAAGATCAGGCTGTACAAACTGTTGTAGAAAAATACAATAAAAAAATTGAAGCTCTAACAAAGAAAGTAGTCGCTAAATCAAATGTTGACTTAACAATCTTTGAGGCTGATGGCAAAACTCGTGCAATAAGAAATCAAGAAACAAATCTTGGTGACTTGTGTGCAGATGCATACAAAGCTATCTCCGGTGCTGATGTTGCTATAGTTAATGGTGGTGGAATACGTGCTGACATAAAAACTGGCGACGTTACTTACGGTCAAATTATTGCAGTTCATCCATATGGAAATATGCTATGTATGGTAAAAGCTACTGGTCAAGAACTTTTGGACGCGTTGGAAATGGCTTCAAGAACTTGCCCAAGTGAAAACGGCGGATTCTTACAAGTTGCCGGAATGACTTACGATATCGACACTACAGTTCCATCAACAGTAGTAATAAATGATAAAAATATGTTTGTAAAAGTTGAAGGCGCAAGAAGAGTTGTAAATGCAAAGATCAATGGCGTTGCTGTTGATCCTAAAAAGACATATACTGTTGCTTCCCATGACTTTATGCTACACCAACAAGGTGATGGTCTAAATATGTTTATGGACAATGAATTTGTTTTAGACAAAATTATGATTGATAACCAAGTTCTTATTAACTACATCGAGGAAAACTTAGGTGGCGTAATTGACAAGAGCTATGCAAAACGTCAAGGAAGAATCGGCATTATCTCATCTCAAAAGGTTAACAGCAATGATGCTTTAGATGCAGATAAGACCATTGTTACTCTTTGTAAAGATGCAGCTGCATGTACTACAAAAATTACATCATTAAAGGTTACTTCAAAGAAAATAAATGCTAAGATCAATGGAAATGCTAAGGCTGACGGTTTCTATTACAAGACTGTCAATTCAAAAGGAACTAAAGTATCTTATAAATACAGTACAAAGAATTCCTATACTACAAAGACTTTAGCAAAAGGCAAATACACAGTAAAGGTTGTTCCTTATACTTATGTTGCTGGTGAAAGAGTTTACGGAAAGACTATTTCAAAGAAGATAATTGTATAAGCAATTAATCTATTCCAAATAAAAAATTACATTTTAAAGGGCATTAGCGGTTTCGCTAATGCCCTTTTGTTATTGTTTTATTTTGGTTTTATTTCCCTATGAAATTATTTATTCTGTTGCCATTTTCATCATACTCGTATCTGCCACTTGATTTATATTTCTTTAGTATTTTATCCAATCGTTCGTTGCTGGACAGTTCTTCCTCTAATACTTTTTGTTCGTATGGCGTCAAGTTGTGTATATCTTTTATATGTTCTTTAACTGGTTTTGGCATAGCAAATAGGTAAATCATCGGTGATATCAGTATAACATCAATAATTGACCAAAGTCCCATCCATATAACCCACTGTGATGCACTATTAAAAGTTTCAATTCCAAGCCACGCAAGAATTATAATTCCCAATACCCAGATAAAGAATGGGATACATGGTTTCTCAATTTTTCTTATTGCCTTCTTAAGCTCTTGGTCAAACCATTGGTCTTTTAACTTTCTAAATATATATTTTGCTCCTCTGAATTGTACACTTGATAAATACAAACAGGTCTTAAAATCGTCAAATGTCGGCTTTTGGTTCGGGATAATTGTTGCTCCATATTCTCCTCTATTATAATTATAAAAAATCTGAGTTCTTAGAATCGTTCCATCGCCCATTATGGATATTTGGACGTGTTCTCCCTTTTTAAAATCAACTATCAATTGCTCTCCAGCCTTTATCATAACCATCTCTCCGTTTATTGTCACAGTGGCAAACCCATCTCTGCAATAATACGCCTGAGTATTCAATTCATATTCCGGAAAGCTAATTATTTCTGGTATCTGGCTTATCTCTGTCGCCATCATAACTTCAACGAAACCTTGATTTCCCTTGCTAACCATAAGGTTATAGTCAGTAATCTTACCAAAACTCTTTGTCTTGTATGCTCCATCAAATCTGTCTTGTTCCAGTTCTTTTAGCCTTGCAACTCTTTGTCCATCGTGGGCAAGCACTACATCGCCTTGTAATACGACTAACACTCTGTCATAATCTGGAAGTTTAGAGAAATTTGACTCCTCGGTTTCTACTGTTGCAGAACTGATTCTCCATACAAAATCCCTCTCCAAATAATTGCCTTCTTCTGGAAAAATGGCAAGCTGTTTTGTTGTTCCACCGGTCCAGTTACTAACCGTATAATTTTCTTCTTTATAAAGTCTGTAATTCATATCATTTCTTCCTATACATCTACATAAATACATAAATTTGCTTACGCAATTTTTCGTTAATATTGGTATAGTATATCATAAATTCACTGACTTTTCAATATTTGAAAACCTTGCCTTCACTATATATGGCTCACTAGAATTAGTTGGGAAGTGATTGAAAACAATATTTTTTTATAGTATAATTAGTTTTTATGGAGGTATACAATGAACAATGTAAAAAGGGCACTTGCTCTTCATAGTCGTGGATTTAATTGTGCTCAATCAGTGGCATGTCCTTTCTGTGACACTTTTGATGTGGATAAAGAAACTGTGTTTAGATTAGCCGAAGGCTTCGGATTTGGTATGGGCACAGCTGGCACTTGTGGCGCAGTCACTGCAATGTCAATGGTAATCGGTATGAACCTGAGCGATGGAAATTTGGACAACCCAAAGTCCAAAGCAAAGTGCTATGCTATGATGAAAAAATTGACTAATGAATTTCAAGAAAAAAACGGATCAATACTTTGCTGTGAGCTAAAAGGCTTGACTGGAGGACCAGTTCTTCGCAGTTGCAATGGTTGTATTGAAGATGCAGTAAAACTCCTTGAGAAAAATCTGGAGAAATAATCTATGAAAAACATACTTGTAATTGGATCTACTGTGGTAGATATAATAATAAATGTGGAAAGACTTCCACGTTCAAAAGAGGACGTGCATGTTTTATCCCAAGAAATGTCCATGGGTGGATGCGCATATAATGTATCTGAAATGATACGTCACTTTAACGTACCATACACCTTGTTTTCCCCTGTTGGCACAGGAATATATGGGGATTTTGTAAGAGAAAATTTTAAGGCAAAAGGTATTGTATCACCAATCCCAACACCGCCCCAAGATAATGGCTGTTGCTATTGCTTTGTTGAAAATTCAGGCGAGAGAACATTTGTCTGCAACCATGGTGCAGAATATTTATTTGAAAAAGAATGGCTTGACAATCTTGATGTATCAAACATTTCTAGCATTTATGTCTGTGGACTTGAACTAGAAGAAGTTACAGGCAAATATGTTTTGGGCTTTTTGGAGGAGCATTCTGAAATTCCTGTGTTCTTTGCTCCAGGGCCTAGAATAAACCTTATCGAAAAAGATTTGATTCGCAGGATATTTGCATTGTCACCCATTGTTCATTTGAACGATGACGAGATCTGCCAGTATACAGGACTCGCAAATATAGTAGATGCCGCTTGTGCACTTTATAGAGAAACCAACAATACTATTGTTATCACCAACGGTGGCAAAGGTGCTTACTATTTTGACGGCATAACCTTAAATCACGTCAATCCTTGTCACACCCATAAAATTATCGATACCATTGGCGCCGGTGATAGTCATATTGGTGCTTTGATGGCAAATTTATATCAAGGTCTTTCTATGGAAAAATCTGTCGAAATGTCTAACTGGGCATCTTCCCTTGTGGTTCAGACAAAAGGTGCTTTGGTCAGTGACAAAGCCTTTGAACTTGCACGTTTGTCAAAATAGAATTTGACAAATTCTTCTAAAATATATATAATGGCAGTGCAAATATAGGTGTCTGCTGAGTAAAGTAGCCCTTTTTTTATGGAGGAAAATATGAATAGTAAAACTAAGAAAATTATAATTGCCCTACTAATCGTCGTTGTAGTCGCAGGCGGATTCTATTTGATTTATAACCAATTCTCGCAGAAAGCAGAAGCTGGCGAAAAAAACATTACCTTTACTGTTGTGCATAAAGATCAAAGTTCAAAGAACTTCGAACTTAATACCGATGCAGAATTTTTGGGTGACGTCCTAAAATCAGAGAAATTAGTTGAAGGTGAAGACGGTCAATATGGCTTGTTTATCAAAACTGCTGATGGCGAAACTATTGATGAAGGCAACCAAGAGTGGTGGTGCCTAACCAAAGCAGGTGGTCAAGTCAATACATCTGCCGACCAAACGCCAATAAGTGACGGCGATAAATACGAATTAACCTTAACCGTTGGATATTAATAGTATTCTAGTTATAGATTTTGAAGGATAAAAATTATTATGAAAGCAAAAGATTTAGTGCTTTTAGCTTTCCTTTCCGCCATATTACTTGTCGGTCAGGTTACACTAGCATTTTTGCCAAACGTTGAAGTCGTATCATTTTTGATTATATTATATACAATTACTTACAGAAAAAAGGTTTTGTACATAATATATTGCTTTGCGTTACTTGAAGGACTTATTTACGGTTTTGGGATATGGTGGGTAATGTATCTATATGTTTGGACAATATTAGCCGGTATCACCACTATTTTCAGAAACAACGATTCCACCATTTTGTGGGCCATTATTTCTGGGGCTTTTGGATTAATATTCGGCGCTCTCTGCTCCATTCCCTACTTCATTGTCGGAGGATGGGCTATGGGTTTCAGCTACTGGGTTGCAGGAATACCTTTTGATTTGATACACTGCGTTTCAAACGCTGCTGTGATGCTAATCCTATACAAACCTTGCTCAAAAATCTTAAAGTCCGCACATTTATCTATAAACTGAATTCCCAACAAAACATAATAAAAAGGAGCCTTGTACCAATGCAAAGCTCCTATTTTTTTCACTTTTTCTTATAAGTTAATTGTAAATTCTGGTTCTCCAACTGCGCCTGCTGCCAGTTCGTACTTGTCAAATACCACTACAACGGATTTGCCATTTGGGGCAATATAGAAATTTGTATTATCGTTTATTAGTTTCTTTACGTCTATGTCGTCAAAATACATACACTTTATTTCCTCATCCAGTTGCTCTATCTGTGCAAGAACCTGCTCCGTTACAACATTCTTATAGTCATCCCCTATCCAATCCTGCAAGGTCAAAATTTTTCCTGTATTAAGATTGATATTATAGAAATGGCTTATGCCATAAAATGAAGCCCTTGTTTCATATTTGAATATTTTAAATGAGGCAAACTCTCTGTTGGTGTATGGCACTTCATAGTCAATTACGATTTCTGTTTGGATGTATTCCTCTGGCTTGCCACCAGTTTCAACATATGCATCATAATACTCCTGAGCTCTTTCCTCCGCATCAGCTTTCTCTTGATTTATGGTGTCAAGTATTTGCTGGTTAAGTTTGTTTTGCCACTTTGAACCACCTTCTACTTCTATTCTTGGGACAGTTACGTTGACTGTTTTTATGTTGTCCTCATATTTATAGTGTTCCAAAGTAAAAATCTTGCATATTGAACTTAGTACCGGAATATCAGCGGCAGTATCCGCAAATGTTGGGCTTAAATTTGTTGCAGCGAAAAGCCCTATAAACACGCAAGCACAAGCTGACACGTATTTTACCCAGTTTCTTCTCTTTGCTTTTTTTCGAAGAGCTGCCGCCACAGTGAACGGCAGTTCCTCCGGTATCTGTATTTTTTCGTATGAATCCTTTATAGAATTATTCATATTAGCACCTACTTTCATCGTAGTAATCTCCAAGCTTTTCTTTTAATATTTCCAAAGCTTTGTAGAGTCTAGACTTAACGGTATTTACGTTTATTTTTGTAACCGACGAGATTTCTTCAAATGTCATTTCTTCGTAGTACTTTAAGAAAATAACGGTTTTTAAATCAGGTTCAAGTGACATTACCACTCTTAAAATTTCTTTCTTTTTTATTTCATCAAAGCAAGAATCCTTTGTTTCAATAGTGTCTTCCAAAAGTTCCAAAGTTTCATGTTTCTTGTTCTGTCGCAAGTATGAAAGACAAGTATTTACCAAAATGCGATAAAACCAAGTATTTAAGTATTGTGGTTCTCGCAGTTTGTTCACACTTTTTAGTCCTGAAATTATTGCCTCCTGAACCAAGTCAAGGGAAGTATCTTTATCGTGAATATAGCTGTATGTAAGTCTATAAAACTTATTCTGATTTTCCGTTATATATTTTTCAAACAATTCTATATTCTCATTGTTTCCCACAATCTTTTACCTTATTCCTCACAGTATTTTTCGAAAATAGATCCAGAAACCACCTCATTACAAACAACTACTGCAATATATGACGAATATTCTTCTACCACAGCATTATCTAACTTCTTTGTTTCTTTTGGCATATATGAAGCAAAGTCCGTTTTTTGTTTCTCAATATGCGCATCTATGTTCTCTTTCATTTTGCTTAGTTTGGATTTATCAGTAGTCTTAAAGATGGCTATTTCTTCAGCTGTTGCGCCACTACCAATGTATAAAGTAGCCTCTACACCCTCTTCAACTTGATAAATATTTCCTATCATTGCTGAATCCAATTTTGTCAATTGGTCTTCAAATTTATAATTGTCCATTACATATGATGCGAAATCATCCACATCAATATCCTTGGCTTCCTTGTCAGAATCGGAGCCACATGCTACCAATCCTATACACATTACTGTAATAAGTAAAACACTTAATATTTTTTTCATTTATTTTTCTACTGCCTCCATAGTGTGAGTTTTTAAATAGTCCAACCACTTATTAGCATATTCTGCCTTTAGATGGACTCCGTCAAATGCTGCATCTTCCGGTAAGTATCCCGCTTTATTGGAAACCCCTTCACCAACATTTACATAGTAAACTTTTTCTTTGTATGCCATTTGCTGTAACAATCTGTTGAACTTATTTATATGTTTCATATTATAAATATCGTCCCCCTGTGATTTTGTCTTTGTTACTGGAATTATGGACTGTACATATATCTTTACATCAGGGTTTATCTTTCTTATGCTCTTTAGAATCTTTGTATATTTTTCAATATATAGCTTAGGATATCCCCATCCAAGCTCATTCATACCCAACATAATATATGCTTTTTTAAATGATTTGTTTGCCTTAATGGCCTCAGCCATTGAAACTTTTGTGCCGTTTAGATTGTATGTTTTTTCTGTAAAATAAGTATTTACCATTAGCCCCTTGTGTGCATAGCATTTTGCATTGGACAATCCCGAATATAGGAAAAGTCCTTCTGTCCTTGAGTTTCCAATAAAAATGGCATCATCAAAGTATGAATTGTCCACAGCTTTAGTTGCTTTTAGTGGCTCTGAAAAATCATATGGTTTTGGTTTTGCCTGTTGCTGGGTGTTTTCTTTGTCCCCTTTTGCTGGTGTGCTGCTATCGTTCCCCCCTAGTGCGAATATTGTAACTCCAGTAGCAATAAGTATTACTACTAATATGCAAAGTACAATAAACAGTGGTGTTGGTCTTAGCCTAGTTCTTCTTCGTTGTTTACTTCTCATAATCTCTCACCTTCTAGTTATTTTTTGTTGTATATATATTTAGACGCAATTCCCCATCAAAAAGTTGACGGAAAACGGTATTTTTTTAAATCTTTTTTATTCTTTTACAAAACTTTCTCAAAGTGCTTATATTATCTCCTTTTTATTAATACCATACATAGTAAAGATTTTTTCATTTCAAAGTTTAGGAGATTCTATGTCAATTAGTAAATTAAAAGTAGATGTAATCGTTTTGGTTATTTCAAATCTGGTCATCGGTCTAATAGACTTTATTTTTAACATATATTGTTCCCAAATCTTTGGTCCTGAGGGCATGGGACTTATTAGCATTGTTTCACCCATTAACTGTATATTTATGTCCCTTATTACAGAAGGCATAGTGGTCACCTTATCAAAGATCGTTGCTGGTCAAAATTATAGGAACAATCAAAAAGATATATTGGTCACTCTGAAAATATCCAGCATTTCACTTTTTCTTTGGGGTTCTTTTATTGCTTTTGTCCTGTTTTCTTCTGCAAAATTTATAGCAAACAATTTTCTTGGCGACAGTCTTTTGGCATATCCTATTATGGCTGCTTGCCCTTTGATTATGCTTATGTCTATATCAAATGTTTTTAAAGGTTATTTTCTCGGCTTAAACAAAATAAAAATCCCCGCATTTATTAACATCGGCGAGAAAATTTTTCGTTATCCTATTCTATTTTTACTTATAAAACTTCTGCTTAATCGCAGTTCTTTCCCAAATATCACTTTGGTCTATATCTGTTATTCAATAGGCGAACTTTTTAGTGTGATCCTTCTGGCTGTCTACTGCAATTATGTCAAGGCAAAAGGAATAGACTATGTAATCGACAGATCTGCAATATCCGCAAATTTAAAAAGAATTATCAAAGGTGCGTTGCCTCTTTGTTTGACAAATTGTCTCCTTGATTTCACCAACGCCTTTTCTTCGATTCTTGTAAAATCTCGGCTAATTTCTATCGGTTATTCATATAATGAGTCTTTGGCGCTTCTTGGAAAGTATAAAGGTATGGTTTTTCCTCTAATGGCATACCCCATGATTATCATAGGCTCAATCTCCTCGGTTATTATACCACGAATGTCTACAATAATCTCACTGGGAAATGAAAAATATGCAAAAATTTTAATTTTCAAGGTCCTCGGTATTGCTCTCCTAATTGGAGTCTTTACTAGTCTGGTTTATTTTGCTTTTGCTGATCAAATTGGCTTCTTTTTATATCACCGCTGTGATCTAACCCACATGATTAGGCTTACGGGTTTGTTAGCTCCTTTGCTCTATACTGCCAATTGTACCAATAGTGTTTTGATTAGCATGGGCAAGGAGCATATCTCTTTCAAAAACTCTTTTTTGCAACAAACTATCTTATTGATATGTTTAATCATATTTACGTCAATTCCATCTATCAATATTTATGGTTATATTATCGCTCTGCTAATTTCAAATATTGTACTTCTTTCTATGAATCTCCACGAAATATATATGGCTTTTTATAGATAATATAGAGATTGAACAATTTTAGATAAACATATTACAATAATCGGTCACAATTGGGGTATATACTGTAAGTAATGAACTGTTGCTAAAGTATATGTTTTCTTCTGCCAAGTCAGGAGAGTTTAGGAGAATGTGTTATGGCAAAATTGATTGATTTTAAATGTAAATATGCTGCTTTTGCAGGTATTAGCAATGAATTTGTAGAATCCTTAGGGTTAAAACTCCCAGATGCCTATAAATCTGCTGAAAGTATTGCTGTTGTTGCTGCTGCAAGGCGCAAGGCAGATGACAATGTTTTTTGTGTTTTACCATCTGATCCGGTTTTGGAAGCTGAAGCTCTTGGTGCAAAAATTAAATATGACGATTCAAATTTGGGGCCACGAAAAGATGTTGATGTGATTTCCACTGTAGACGAACTTGCAAATCTCCCTAGAATTGATTTGGAACATGGGCGTATTGCAGAAGTCCTAAAGGCCTGCCAAATACTTAAGTCCCAAGGTGAAAAAGTTGCTATTGAAGTCAACGGCCCTTTTTCTATTTTTAATGGTCTTATGGAAATCCAAAAAATCCTTATGGCGTGGCGCAAGAAACCGGAGTTAATGCAACAAATCTTTGACCGTATAAGAGAAGATCTGGTTGCCTATTTTGTAGCAGCAAAAAATGCCGGCTGTGATATGCTATTTTACACTGATTCTGCTGGCGGTCTAAATATTATTGGCCCTCGCTATGGCAAGCAATATGTTGAGTGGTTCACTCTGCCTCTACTAAAATCCTTGGACGAAACTTTGCCCCCTGAGTGCATTGTACATCTTTGTCCAAAGACTGCTTTTATGGTTGCTGGCTGCGGAAATGCTATCTGGAAACAGATACCTATTGACGGCAATATGAAGTATGGTGATGCTTGTCTTTCTTTGGCTGGAAAGGTTCGTTTTATGGGACAAAGGTGCAGAAAAGAAGAAAATGCCCCAGTTAGCAATCATCTTTGCTACCTAGAGCTTACTGAATAAAGTTATTTAAAAATAATTATGGGCCCTGTGGTATTACCTCAGGACCCAATTTGTTTTATTATTAATAGTTTTCTCGTCTAACTTCAAAGTAACTTTGTGCATATTTACAAACTGGACAAACTTCTGGTGCTTTTTTACCCATTACCAAATGTCCACAAACTCTACATTCCCACATTGTTTCTTCGCCTTTTTCAAAGACTTTTTGCATTTCTACATTCTTTAGTAGTGCGCGATAACGTTCTTCATGTGATTTTTCAATGGCAGCAACTCTATTGAAACGTGCTGCTAGTTGAGTAAATCCTTCTTCTTCAGCATCTTTTGCAAAACGAGCATACATATCAGTCCACTCATAATTTTCGCCCTCTGCTGCGTGTAAAAGATTTTCTGCTGTATTACCTAAGTTTCCAAGTTCTTCAAACCAAATTCTTGCATGTTCCTGTTCGTTTCTAGCTGTTTTTAAGAATATCTCTGAAAGTTGATCATATCCTTCTCTTGCTGCTATGTTTGCAAAATAAGTATATTTGTTTCTTGCCTGTGATTCACCGGCAAAAGCCTCAGCTAAGTTTTTTTCTGTCTTTGTCCCTTTATAGACATTTTCTACATTTTTTGCTTCTTCAACTTTTTCAAAAGCTGATGCTCCTTGTCCACATCTTGGGCATACAAAATCTTCTGGCATCGGTCCTTCGTGAACGTATCCGCATATTGTACATTTCCATTTTTCCATTTTGTTGTCCTCCATTTTCTCATTGCATTGGATTAGTTCCAATAATTTTTCAGCAGCTTCTTTTGGGAAATCTTCTGCTTTTTCGTTTAACATTGTTTTTAACAAATCGCGAGCATTTTTGCTCTGTGGAATCATATATCCTGATTCTCTAACCAGCTCTTCTGTCATCACTCTATTTGATTTTGCAACAGCCTCGGCAAATTGTTTGGCTACTAGGCTATTTTCTTTATCTAAAATTTCCAAAGCCGCCTTTTCTTGTATTGACTTGCTTAGCGAAAGAACTCTAAGTGCATTAATAACATCATCTGTTTTTTTCTGTTGTGGTGGGAATTCTTCTGGCACCATTGAAATTGCATGGGAAGGACAGGATTTTGCACATGCTCCGCACCCTATACATTTTGATGGATCAACCTGACCTGTTTCTGTATCTGTTGCTCCTGTTGGGCAAACATATAGGCAAAGGCAATCTTTTGTACATAATTTAATATTTCTTACTGCATGCATTACTATCCCCTCCTTACTTGTATAATTTTTTGTTTTGGTACTTTGCAAACTGGACATATTTCAGGTGGTTCGTCTCCAACAAATATAAATCCGCAAATTTCACAAACAAAAACATTGGTATTTTCAAACATTGCATCGCCTTCATTAAGATATCTAGCAATCAATGAATTTAACATTCTAGTTACTTTCTCACTCCATACTAGTGCTCTTTTTGCACCTCTATCGCTCTTATTGTCAACGATATCATTTGCAGCAGGGAAACTATTGTTAAGGTCTGTGTTAATTTTTTCGATTAGTTGGCTATAATTCTCTGCCTCAACTTCTTTTACTTTGCTCTTATAATAATTTGCCAGCTGTGTATATAGTTCTGCTTCTTCTGGAAGATACTGTTTTTCACAGCCCTTTGCCAAATTGGAGCATAATGCTGAAAGTTCTCCGACTGACATCTCTCTGAGTTCTTCAGGTTCGCCTACAACTATTGACTTTTTAACTTTTGGCGCTGTTTCTTCTTGTAGTTTAAAATCTGATTTAGCTGCTCCACAAAGTGGACACTTCCAATTATCTGGTAGCTGTTCCCATGTTGTTCCTGGAACAATTCCCGCTTCTGGTATACCCATGGCTTCATCATAAACAAATCCACAGATAGTACATACATATTTTTTCATACTCACCCTCCTCATTTTTATTTGTTCTATTTCTTCTTACAGTATAGCATATATTTCCTATTTGTCTGTGACTTTATCACTAATTAGGAAAATGGGATTGGTGCTAGAATTATCCTCTTTCTTTTACTATATAAACTGGTCGTCTTTTGTTCTCTAAATAATCCTTCGATATGTATGCGCCCAAAACATAAACAAACAACATTTGAAGCCCACTGACAAGAAGTATGACCGTTAGAATTATGTCCGAGTTGCTGATTTCAGTAGGTGACAGTAGCGTCCCAATCCAATTTGTACCTATAAATAATATTCCACCAAAAAGCATCAAGCAACCCATAAGTCCTGCGATTTTCAATGGGGCAGTTGAAAACGATAAAATTCCTTCAAGGGCATAGTTAAACAAACTGCCAAAATTCCACTTAGTTTCCCCTAGACTTCTTTCAACGTTATGATATTCAAGCCACTTTGTTTCAAATCCCACAAAAGAAAATATCCCTTTCATATAACGGTTATATTCCTTTATTTCCAAAATAGCGTTCACCACAGTTCTACTCATCATACGAAAATCCCCATACCCATCAGACATATCCATATGGGTTAACGCTTTGCTGATTTTATAAAAAGATTTTGATAAGATACTTCGTATAAACCCATCGCCTTGGCGACCTATACGCTTTCCTCCACAACACTGATATCCCTCTTCAGTAACACATTTGTACATTTCCGGTATTAACTCCGGAGGATTTTGCAAGTCAGCGTCCATTATGACACAGTAGTCACCTTTTGCTTCCCTAAGGCCGGCATACATTCCTGCTTCTTTACCAAAATTTCTGGAAAACGCAATATATTTGCAGTGGTTATCCTTTGCCGACAGCGACTTTAAAATATCCAAAGTTTCATCAGTGCTTCCGTCATCGATAAACACAAATTCATATTCAATTTCTGCCATCTTTCCCATAACAGCCTTTGTGCTTTGGTAGAATAATGGCAACGAATCCTTTTCATTATAGCAAGGCACAATCAAACTAATCTTATTCATTGGTTACCTTCCCTTCCTTAAAAACACAATACTTGCAAGCAAAATAGTTTAGCGCAACAGTTACCACACTTACTATAATCTTTGAAAGCAACTGGTTTGATCCGACAACGTCTACAAAGAGATACAGTAAAAAATTCTCTAAAAATAGCGTTAGAATTCTAACAGAAAAGAATTGCGTAAACTCCTTGATCTTGTTGCCTTGGGAGTGGAACACCATGTGCTTATTTGCATAAAACGCAAAAATCACTGCGCCTAGCCAAGCGATGCTATTAGCCACAATATAGTTTATTGCAACTTGAGTCAATAGAATAAATATCACATAATTTATTACCGTAGTCGTTCCCCCTGTTATAATATAGCGAAAAATTTCCGTTTCTTGTAGTCTTTTCATTTGATTTTTTTCCTTTCTCTTAGAACTAAAAATATCAGTAGTATCAATGACACAATGCTAATCGCCATTGCGATTTTGTAACCAGGCGCCTTGAAAGTTATTTCTATCTTGTGTTGACCTGCCTCTAGAGGGAAACCAATAAAACAAGTGTTAACTTTCTCTATTTTTTGTTTTACTCCATCAACAACGGCAGTGTAGCCTTTTGCATATGGGTACGACGTTACAAAATATCCCGACTGTTCCATTGCAATTGTCCCATCAAACACCGTTTCGCCATTGGATTTTGTCCCAGCCGATACCTTGGGAATAACTATGTCCTTTTGCTTAAGCTTTTCCATATCCATAGTGTGAATTTTCATCGAACCAATTTCATAATCTCCCTTTGACTGGTCTATCTCCAGCTTGTCCAAGGGTTTTCCTATGGGAATCACAAATGTAAAATCATTATTTCCATTTGGGTAAGGTGCATATTTTGAAGATAATCTATTCTTGGTTTTATTTATACTTATATTGACTTCTTTCCCACTCCGACTTTTTACAGGAAAATCTATTATCAAAAGTTTGTTTTCTAACTTTGTTGCCAAGTCCATTAACTCTGCCATATTGCTAGAGTTTTCTTCCTTGATTTGAGATACAAAGCTTTTCGCAGATGCTTCATCTATGACTGTTTCCGTACAAAGTGCTTCAACCGTTTCTGGAAATTCTAGTTTCTCGTAATCCCTCTCGGAAATCCACGAGTATTTTCCATAAGCCATTGGCAAAACTTTGCTATTTTCTGCCAGAACATATGCCCCTTTTTCCTTTACTATTTTATATCCGTATGGCACCTGATCTTTTGTTGTTTCAATATATTTAACACCCATAAAATATGTAAAAAATCTATTTGCATCAGGCAAAAGTGCTACCCGATTCTGTATTCTAATTGGGTTTTTCATCGTTTCATAATAAAAATCCGCGTATTGTCTATTGGTAACAGACGAATACATT
>JAVXAG010000018.1:0-4208 GCA_036660615.1 Anaerovoracaceae bacterium | reverse complement strand
CATTTTGTCATAAAGCATCTCAAATCGATATTGACCATCTTTAGCAAATGCAGTAATCTCCTTATCTGAAAACACATTTTCTCCCAAGTTTTCTGCTTTCAAATACATTTCATTTGTGTTCACTGCCAAATTTACTAAAAGTGGCGCTAATAATACTATCCAAATACACCGGCCGGTTGTTTTCTCTTTGACTTTTATCCCCTTTTGCATAGAACCCCAAAAGAAAATCAATGTTATTTCCGTTGCAATGGCAACACTTACAGCTATGACAACATGTACATCGTTATACCCTATTTTCAACTCTATAACTTTTCCGCTTAGAGGAATTATGGTTAAAAGACATACTCCCAAAGGCCACAAAGGAAACGCTTTTCTATTCTCGCAAAACTCTTGCAATGTGTCAGCACAAAGCAGTACAACTAGCAAAACAAATGGTATCAACACTTTTGCTCTTGGATATAAAAAACCATTTAACACTAAAGCGATTGTTGGAATCAAGAAACATATAAGAACCAACACCGCCAAAATCCTCTTTTTCTTGCTGGTCAAAGACGTTAATAAAAGATACAATGCAAATATGCTCATGCCACACCCGTAGGGACTAAATAGTAACCCCTCCAAGGTGAAATCAATTAATTTCATCGGTTCATTTGAGAATCTTCCACCATCTTTTGTTGTAGATAGTATATCTAGCCCTGCTGGTATTAGCAGTATTGCGGCAAGTCCCATGGAAACAGTCAATGCTATAATTACCTTCTTTATTTCTTTGATTGTCTGAGTCTTTGACTGAGAACGGCTCTGATAGATATAATAAATGAGCCATACGCAAAGGCATGAAATTGAATAAAAAAAGCTGTGTATATATATTAGAAATAGACTAATTATCAGCATTCCAATTTTGCCTGTTGATTTCATTCTGTCTGTTCCAATCAGTGCTAAAATCAAGAATGGCATATAGTTGACAAACATTATTTGGTGATGTGCTTGGTAAAAGCAAGTGGAACTAACTAGTAAAAAAGCTCCAACAAAGGCATATTTGTCTAAAATTCTCTGGGTTTTTAGCCAATAAAAGCACAGATTCCCGCTTACCACAACACCTAACGCTGCATATCCTGCAACAATATATTTCATCCCTACTCCAGGGAACAAACAAGATAACAACAGGTCAATGCGATACAATCCATAGTATGCAAAGTCATAAATATTACTTCCTCCGCCAAGTCCAATATACTGCGGAAACAGTGTTTTGCTATCTAATATAGTTTGGCGCAGCGCTTCTACGATTGCCACATGTTGCTGATACCAGTCACCCTCTGAACCGTATAACATTCCTTTATTTCCAACCAACATGGGTAATATCATCAGTACCAAAGTGATCAGTGTTATCACTATATATCCTTGGTATTTGTTTTTCATTAATATACTTTCTGGTATCATCGCTTCTCTAGCCTCCCTTTGGTTTGTAAGAGTAGTATAGCAAAGAATTCTTAATATACCGCAGAGATATTCCTTAATATTTTCTATAGAAAAAAAGAAGCAACTCTGACTTATCATCTTGATTTGCTTCTTTTTTTATTAACTATTTATATAGATTCTATCAATACCGCTATATCTACTCCAAGTAGTATTATTAGGCTTCCATTCCATTTGTAGTCACTTCTTTTAATTTGCAAAATACTCGTTATGATTAGGATTACCATCGATACTAATGCTAATCCTATAATAAATGAATTGCTAAACAATATTCCCTTATTAAGCCCTAATATTTTTACACAAAAATATATTGATATATATATCAAATGATAAAACGAAATAACTGATATCAAATACTTATTATTCATAATTAATCTCTTTCTTAATCTTTAGGTTGTGCTTATTTCACTGACCTTTTCTTTAAATTAACTTCTTTGCTTAACATAACCGTAAAGCTAATGACACTACCAAAATAATGCATGCTCTAGTATTGTTAAAATATCTCCTTTCGATAGAAGTCATTGTCTTACTTTCATTATCCACCTCCAGAGTTTTATTTCTAATTCCACCATACATGAAAAATTAATCTGTCGCAAGGGTTTTGCAACAGATGGTCGATATTTGCAACAGATGGTCATATTTGCAACATATTTTGTATAGAAAAAACCACCTACTCAAGGATTTGTTGAACAGGTGGCTCTGCGTAATTTTTTTGGGTAGCCAAATTTTATATGTCTTTTTTGAATGCTAGTGATGCTTTAAACTGATCGCAGTCAATATTAAGATCGAAGTTACCGCCAAGTGCACTGGTATATGCGCTGACAATGGCAAGCCCAAGACCGTTTCCATCTGTTGACCGCGCCTTATCTCCTCTGGCAAATCTTTCCAACACATCTTCTTTGTCAAAGTCCATAAAGTACCCTGCCGTATTGGTAATATCAAAGCACACATTGCTTTGGGAGTTAACTTCTTTTATGCTGGTTTTTATAAATATCCTTGTTCCTTTAGCCGAATACTTTAGAGCATTTTCTATCAAGTTCTGGCAAATTCTATATATATGGATATTGTCTGTGGTGAACTGTGTATTTTCACTAGTTAGTATAGGCACAAGTTCCAACTGGCTATGGTCAATTTGATCAGACATATCAGCCAGTATTTGTTGTATAAGTATATTAAGTTCAATTGGCTCCATATTCAATTTTACGTTGCCACTGCTGGCTTTTGATATTGAAAATAAGCTTTCTATCATTTCTTTTAGTTTCTCCGCTTTTTCGGAAATGACATCTACGTAATCCGCCATGACATCATTCAATTCTTCTTTTTTCATCAATTCTATATATCCCACCATAGAGGTTAGGGGCGTTTTCAAATCATGTGACACGTTAGAAATCAAGTCTACTTTCATTTGCTCGCTTTTGGCTGCCTTTGCCAAACTATCACGTTCTATTTTTATAGCCTCTCCAAGCTTTATTTTATTGATTTCGCTCATACACTCCATCAATAGGCTTAACCTTTTGTTCATAAATCTTATTACACAAATCTCACATATAATGAATAGCGCAATAATCATCGCCACAAGAAAATAGTCCATTGCGTAATTATATCGATATATCCCATCTGGGATAGCCCAAATGATGGCAAATATTGCGGTTACTATGATAATAATCACCTGTTGTTTTTTAAATTTTTCTTTCCACTGAATGTAGTACGTTTCCCCTTGTGGCTCCCAGTTCTTATAGATTTTATTTAACGCATAACTCAATATAGCAAATACCGATAATCCCATAAGCGCCATAATCCAAATTCCAATTAGCCACACTGACCTGCTACTCATAAAAATCATTTCTGAATACATCGATGTGAAAAGGCCAACTCCTAGTATTCCTGTTAGAACTCCCAAGCAAAAAAATTTATTTGTCTTTGTCCACTTCCACATTGCTTTAATTGTATTTTTCCATTTTGTAACCAATTCCCCACACCACCTTTACATACTTTGGGCTTTTAGCATCAATTTCTATTTTTTCTCTAATATGTCTTATATGAACCATAACTGTGTTTTCAACTCCATAGTCTGGATTTTCTTCCCATACTTTTTCGTAGATTTGCTCTGCTGGAAATACCTGCCCTGTGTTTTCCATAAGCAATTTAAGTATTTTATATTCAGTTGCCGTCAATTTTTCTTCTTTGCCTTCCACCACAACCACTCTTTGTTTTTTATCAAGTACTATGCCTCCGTTTACAATGGTGTCTTCATCTGGTTTTGGTGCTCCGCCTCCCCATGCATTATATCTCCTAAGTTGTGCTTTGACTCGTGCCATAAGCTCGGCTGCGTTATACGGTTTGCTCACATAATCATCCGCCCCCAAAATCAGCCCTGATACTTTATCGCTTTCTTCGGTTTTAGCCGACAGGATAATAGTAGGTATTTTATATTTCTCTCTAATTTTCATCAATGCCGAAAGCCCATTAAGTTTTGGCATCATCACGTCTAACAGAATCAAGTCTATATGTTCTCGCTCCAATGCATCAAGTGCTTCCAACCCATCATAGGCTTCAATGATATTGTACCCCTCAAATTTCAAAAGTTTGCCTAATGAAAAAACTATCTCTTTGTTATCATCTACCACCAATATCGTTTCTTTATCCATCTTATTGCCCTCTCCTAATCTGATATAATCCTAGCTCCTTTTCATATACTAATATACTAGACTAATGTTAAGGAAAACTCAACGAAA
>JAVXAG010000017.1:0-21746 GCA_036660615.1 Anaerovoracaceae bacterium | reverse complement strand
AATATAAAAAAACAGCAACTAAATTTCTTGAAGTATTGACTAGGAGCCATTTATATGCTAAAATAATAACATTGCGCCGGCGTGATGGAATTGGCAGACGTGCGGGACTCAAAATCCCGTGGTGGCAACACCGTATGGGTTCGACCCCCATCGCCGGCACCAAATTGATTATTAAAATAATTTGAATATTTAGGAGGATAAAAAATGAAATTTGTTGTGCAATTAGTTCCTTTACTTTTACTTCTTGTAATTATGTACTTCTTGTTGATAAGACCACAGAAGAAAAAGGAAAAAAGTGTAACTGAAATGAGAAATTCACTTAATGTTGGTGATGAAGTAGTTACAATTGGTGGAATTTGTGGAAAAATAGTAAAAACTAAGGACGAGTCAATAGTTATTCAGGTAGGTGCTGACAAAGTTAAATTTGAAATGATGAGATGGTCAATCTCTTCTGTAGTTAACCCAAGTAAGATCGCTAAGCAATCAGTGGAGGAAGATGATGAAGAAACTCCAAAGAAAGCTATGCCTAAGAGGTTAAAGAAATCAGATGAAGTTGATGAAGATGAAAAATAATCTATAATATCCAATTGATAAAAAACCCCTAGATATTAGGGGTTTTATTGTTTTACATGAGTTTTCCTTGCCGAAAGGCTAAAAAAGTAGTACAATAATATGTAAAATAAAATGCAATATTTGTGTAAAATAAAAGACTAAAATTAAAGACTAAAAGAAAAGGTGAGAGAGAAAATGAATTCAAAACTAAAGAAATTTTTGGCTAGTTTGGTAGTCGTAGCAGTTTTGTTTGGATGGTATGTGACAATCTTCGGAATTGGACCACTTACATCTATCAAAGATGCAATGAAGTTTGGACTTGACATTAACGGTGGTGTTTATGTCGTTATGGAAGCTCAGACAAAAGCCGGTGGCACAGAACTAAAAGATCTAATGGATCAAACAAGAGCAGTGTTAGACAACAGAGTTAACCAGATGGGTTTATCTGAAGCATCTGTAACAATCGAAGGTAAAAACAGATTGAGAGTTGAATTACCAGGTGTCAAAGACGCAGATGCGGCTATTGAACAAATAGGTAAGACAGCACAGCTACAATTTTTACTTGCCGACGGAAGCGTAGTACTTGATGGTACAAACGTAAAGAATGCCGGTATTGATACCGACAAAGAACATGGTGGCTACAAAATTAACTTAGAATTTGATAAAGACGGTTCAAAGTTATTTGAAGAAGGAACACAAAAGGCCGTTTCAGGTACAGTTGTTTCTACATTAGAAAATGTAGGGAACACTTGTATAGCTATTACCCTTGATAACGAAATCATATCAGCTCCATCAGTTTCCAATGTAATCTCTGGTGGCTCATGTGAAATCACAAGCGGTCAGGGCGGTTACTCAAAAGAAGAAGCTTCAACTACAGCAGCTCTAATAAGGGGTGGTGCACTTCCTACTACATTGGTTGAAGTAAACTCATCTGTACAGACAGCTACAATCGGTGCAAATGCTCTTAACTTAAGTGTACTTGCAGGATTAATCGGTTTAGCTATTGTGTTCTTGATGATGTTAATCTTCTATCATGCACTTGGATTTATCGCAGACATCGCATTACTATTATACGTTGTTATGGTAGTTTGGATTATGGCTGGAATGGGTGCAGTTCTAACATTACCAGGAATTGCAGGTATCATACTGTCTATTGGTATGGCCGTCGATGCAAATGTAATTATATTTGCTAGAATAAAAGAAGAAATAGCGGCGGGCAAAACAATAAGAGTGGCAGTTGACCAAGGATTTAAACATGCATTGACCACTGTACTTGACGCACAGATTACTACACTAATCGCAGCAGTAGTTCTATACGAAATTGGTACAACCTCTGTTAAGGGTTTTGCTCTTACATTGATGATTGGTATTGTTGTTAGTATCTTTACTGCAGTAGTTGTAACACAACTGTTAATTGGTTTAATGGCAGAAAATAAAAAGTTTAATAAGAACAAATACTTTGGTGTAAATGAAGACGGAACACCTAAGAGCTTATTCAAGAAACAATTTAGTTTTGTTAAGTATAGAAAGTTCTATTACATACTGAGTATTTCAGTAATAGTAGTAGGAATGTTATTTGCAGGATTTAGAGGGTTTAACTACGGAATAGATTTTACTGGCGGTACAATGTTACAACTTGACATGCACCAAAAAGTAGATATTGCACAGATAGAAAAAGATTTAGAAAAATTTGATTTACAGAATCCAACAATTATTTACACAGGTGATACCCAACAAGAAATTGTAATAAAAACTATAAAAGCTTTTGACACAAAGGGTAGAGCAGAAATCGTAAATACTCTTGGAGAAAAATATGGAATTACAAGCAAAGATGTCTTGGCATCTGAGCAATTTGGACCATCAGTTGGTAATGAATTAAAACGTAATGCGGTTAAGGCGGTAATAATTGCCTCAATAGGTATGTTGCTATACATTATCTTAAGGTTTAAATCATGGAAGTTCGGTGTCGCCGCAATTTCTGGTGTATTCCACGATATACTAATAGTGCTTGCTTGTTATGCGGTATTTAATATCACCATAAACAATCCATTTATCGCAGGTGTATTGACGGTAGTAGGTTACTCTATCAACGATACCATTGTAATATTTGATAGAATAAGAGAAAATAAATCCATTTATCGAAAGAAGGATACCAATGAGGTTATTATCGATAGAAGTATTAATCAGACTTTAAACAGATCCATAATGACATCCCTTACAACTTTGATTGTAATGGTACCACTGTTCTTTATGGTATCGACCTCAATAAGAGAGTTTGTAGTACCTCTAATGATCGGTGTATTTGTTGGAACGTTCTCATCAATCTTCGTATGCAGTCCAATTTACTACGAATTTTGTAAGACTGAAGATGTATCAAAATATAGACTATCAAGTGAAAACAAGGGTACAAAAGAGATAGAATCAAAACCAAAGAAAAAAGCTAAAAAGAAAAAAGACACAAAATAAATTACACCAAGAAAGAAATATAAATGATGAAAACAAAAGCAGAATTTTTAGAAGAAATTTTACAAATCAATAAAAATTACGACACCGAACTAATCGGCAGAGCATATGACAAGGCCAAGACTCTTCACACTGGTCAATTAAGAAAAAGTGGAGAGCCTTACCTAATCCATCCAGAAGCTGTAGCAGTTATACTTGCTCAGCTAGGGATGGACGATGCTGCATTAGTTGGTGGGCTTTTGCATGACGTTGTTGAAGACACAGAGTATACCAGAGAGCAGCTCGTTGAAGATTTTAGCGAGGAAATTGCTCTTTTGGTAGACGGTGTCACAAAACTTGGTACAATCAAATATGAGAGTAAAGAAGAACTTCAAGCAGAAAATCTTAGAAAGATGTTTCTTGCTATGTCCAAAGATATAAGAGTTCTTATCATTAAACTAGCTGATAGACTTCACAATATGAGAACTATCAACTATATGCGAGAAGAAAAAATAGTAGAAAAATCCAGAGAAACTTTGGAGATTTATGCTCCACTTGCTAGTAGACTTGGTATTTATACTGTAAAGTTTGAATTAGAAGACATCGCTCTAAAATACTTGCATCCACAGGAATATGAAACATTGGAAAAAGAAGTAAGTGCAAAAAAAGAGCAACGTGAAGAAATAATAAATCAAGTAATAAACGAGATAAAAGAATCCTTATCAGATATGGATTTAAAATATGATATTATGGGTAGGTCAAAGCATCTATTTAGTATCTATAAAAAAATGAATTATCAGCACAAACAACTTGACGAAATATTTGACTTAACAGCAATAAGAATTATTGTTGAAAATATTCGTGATTGTTATGCTGTTCTTGGTATTGTTCATACAATGTGGAAACCTATACCAGGAAGATTTAAAGACTATATTGCAATGCCAAAGCCAAATATGTATCAATCTTTGCACACTACGGTTATCGCTGATAACGGTGAGCCTTTTGAGATACAAATTAGAACTTATGAAATGCATCAGATTGCAGAATATGGTATTGCTGCCCATTGGAAATACAAAGAGGGCGACGAAACAGGAAATCAAAATAGAGAAGACATGAAGTTAGCATGGCTTCGCCAAACTTTAGAATGGCAAAAAGAAATGAATGATCCAAAAGAGTTTATGGAAACTCTTAAAATGGATTTATTTGCAAGTCAAGTATTTGTTTTCACACCAAAAGGTGATGTATTAGAATTACCAGCAGGCTCAACACCGCTGGATTTTGCTTTTAAAATACATTCAGCTATTGGATGCAAATGTGTTGGCGCAAAAGTAAACGGTAAGATGGTTACAATTGACCATACTTTACAAAACGGTGACATTATTGAAATTGTCACTTCCTCAAATTCAAGTGGCCCAAGTGTGGACTGGTTGAAAATTGCTAAGAGTTCCACTGCCAGAAACAAAATCAGGCAATGGCTTAAAAAAGAGAACAAATCCGATGCTGTCGATAAAGGTAAAGATGCATTGGATAAATATATACGAAAAAAAGGCTTTGATCCTCAATTAATTGCAAAAGCAGCTTATTTGAACAAAGCGATGAAATCAATGAATATGTTAAATATCGAAGATATGTACAGCCAGATTGGTAGAGGAGGAACAGTCCTCAGTAAATTTGCTACGACCATATTTGGATATTATAACGAAGACAAAAAAATCGAGCAGAAAAAAGATGAAAACAAAATCGTTGAAGTCACTACAAAAGATCCAAAGAAAGAAAAGCTGGATCGAAAAAAACGAGAAAATCCTGGAATTATTGTTGTAGGTGCTGATAATTTAATGATTCGTGTTTCTAGGTGCTGTAATCCAGTACCAGGAGATGACATTGTTGGATTTATTACAAAAGGCAGAGGTATCTCTGTCCATCGTTCTGACTGTTCCAATATCACTTCTTTGCCAGAAGAAGAAAAGCAAAGATTTATATCAGTAGAATGGGAAGATTTAAAATCAGGAAAATCATACAATGCCGATGTTTGCATTGTTGGAAGCGATAGAAAAGGTATGTTCTCCGATATATCAAGAACTTGCGAAGATATGGATGTCCATATATCTGGAATGAATGCAAAGAGTGGAAAAGATGGAACAGTTAGTATTACACTTACACTGTCTATTTCTAGTACTCAGCAAATGCAAAAAGTTCTTAGAATTCTTCGTAATGTAACCGGAGTAACACATGTATATAGAGCAAAATCATAAGGAGACACTATGCAGGTTATAAAATTTGAAACAGGACCAATACAAGTAAACACATATTTAGCCTTTGATTCCATTTCAAAAAAAGGTTTTATTGTTGATCCAGGTGGATATTCCGCTGAACTGTCAAAAAAAGTCAAGGAAAACGATTTGACTATTGAATATATAGTTCTTACTCATGGTCATGGAGATCATATAGGCGGAGTAATGCAGTACAAAGAAGAATATCCCGACGCAAAACTTCTTGCGTATAAAGATGAAAAAGAATTATTGAATAATGCGGCTCTAAATGTATCCGCAGATTTATTTGGGTTTGATATAGAACTTGAGGCTGATGTCTATGTTTCTGATAGAGATTCTCTTGAAATTGGGAATATGACTTTGCACTTTATTTACACACCGGGTCATACAAAGGGCGGTATGTGTATTTTAGTAGATGATTATCTTTTTAGTGGCGACACTCTGTTTTGCCAGTCAATTGGTCGAACAGATTTTTACGGTGGCTCATTTAATGAAATCATCAAATCTATAAAAGAGAGACTTTTTGTTTTGCCGGATAATACACATGTTCTACCAGGACATATGGGTGAAACACAGATTGGTTTTGAAAAAAGGAGCAATCCTTTTGTATAATATAAAGATAAATAATTTTGAAAAGATATATTTGCTTGATGAACTGATAAAAGTATTTTTAAGACCAGAAGAATACACAATACTATCAGAAGAAGATGATATTCCGGAAGATGTAATAGTTTTTAATGATGAAAATTTTCCCGATAAAAACCTTATTAAACAGCAGATATTCAACAAATTGTCGGTCTTGACTGGGAAAAAACCTGAATGGGGTATTTTGACTGGAATAAGACCAGTAAAACTAGCCGGAGAATTGTGCGTAGAATTAGGAAGTCCAGAAAAAGCAATACAACATTTGATGGATTATTACTACTTGGATAGGCAGAAAGCCCAGTTGTCAGCTAGTATGTATTTGCACCAGATAGAATCAGTAGGAATTGGAGCGGCCGATACGGCAGGAATATACATAGGAATCCCATTTTGTCCAACAAGATGTGTATACTGTTCTTTTGCATCGAACCAAGTTGAGCCACCAGAAATAGCAAAATATTTGGTAGCACTACACGAAGAAATATCTTATGTTGGAAAGAGAATGAGGGATACAGGAATTTTCCCTGAATCAATTTATATTGGTGGGGGAACGCCTACAACTCTTACTGCCCAGCAGCTGAATCAGTTGCTTGACAAAATAGAAAAATCCTTTGATATGTCAAGGCTAAAAGAATTTACGGTAGAAGCAGGAAGACCAGATACCATAACTTCTGACAAATTAGAGGTATTGAGTCAACATAATATAAAAAGAATAAGCATCAACCCACAATCAATGAAGGATAGAACTCTGGAATTAATAGGAAGATCTCACAAATCTGAAGATATAAATACTGCTTTTAAACAGGCTCAGAGCTTTGGAATAGAAGATATCAATGCTGATGTTATTGCAGGTTTGCCAGAGGAATCTCTGGAGGATTTTAAAGATACACTCAAAAAAGTCATAAATCTTGGTCCTAACAATATTACAGTACATTCATTAGCGGTAAAACGGGCTTCTAAGCTTATTGATATTGATAAAGACTATCACTACAAAAAAGCCAAAATAGTCTCGGATATGCTTGATTTAAGCCATGAAATGCTTACTGAAGCAGGATTTATACCATATTATCTTTATAGACAAAAACATATGGCAGGAGCTTTCGAAAATACAGGTTATTGTTTGCCTGGCAGGGAATGTGTCTATAACATTAGAATTATGGACGAACACCAGACAATAATTGCTCTTGGAGCAGGTGGAATAACTAAGGTTTATTATCCAGATGAAAATAGATTGGAACGAGTTCCAAATGTGACAAATTATGAACAATATATTTCACGAATAGATGAGATGTTAGATAGAAAAGAAGTTAATTTATTTAGGAGGTAAAAGATATGTTAACTAACGCACCAAAAGGCACAAAAGATATACTACCAGCACAGGTGTATAAATGGCATTATGTTGAGAGCAAGTTTGCTGAAATATGCGACAGGTTTGGCTTCAAAGAAATTAGAACGCCGGTTTTCGAACATACTGAACTTTTTACTCGAGGGGTTGGTGACACTACCGATATCGTTCAAAAGGAAATGTACACTTTTCACGATCACGGAAACAGAAGCATTACTCTAAAGCCAGAAGGAACTTCACCAGCTGTAAGAGCATTTGTTGAACACAAACAATATGCAGAAGTACAACCAACAAAATATTTTTACGATATACCTTGTTTTAGATATGAAAAACCACAGTCAGGCAGACAAAGACAATTCCACCAATTTGGTATAGAAGTTTTTGGAACTTCAAATATGATTGCTGATGCAGAAGTTATATGTCTTGGAAATGATTTTCTAAAAGAAATGGGAATAACTGAAATTGAACTTAGAATTAACAGTGTAGGTTGCCCAAATTGTAGGAAACAACACAGAGAAGCTTTGAGAAAGTTCTTGGAGCCTAAATATGATGAGTTATGTCCTACTTGTAAGGATAGATATGACAGAAATCCTATGAGAATCTTGGATTGTAAGTCAGAAATTTGTCAAGAATTAGTAAAGGGTGCACCTATGATGCTAGATTACTTATGTGATGATTGCAAAGATGCATTTGAAGATCTAAAAACAAACTTAGAATCCATGGGAATTGATTATGTAATTGATCCAGGAATCGTTAGAGGACTTGACTATTATACAAAGACTGCTTTTGAATTTGTTACTACAAAGATAGGTGCTCAAGGCACTGTATGCGGTGGTGGTAGATACGATAATCTTATTGAAGAATTAGGTGGACCTCCAATTCCTGGTGTTGGATTTGGACTTGGAATTGAACGATTAATAATGCTTATGGAAGCAAATGGTGTTGTAATTCCAGAACCTGAACCAGTAAGTGCATTTATTACATTTATGGGTGAAAATGCAAAACGCTTTGGTTTAAAACTTCTTAGAGATTTAAGACTAAAAGGTGTAAAGGCTGAAATGGATACTTTGGCAAGAAATATTAAAGGTCAATTCAAGTATGCGGACAGACTTAACACAAAATATACTGTAGTTATTGGCGAAAATGAACTTGCAGAAGGTGTGGTTTCGATAAAAGAAATGGCAACATCAGAGCAACGACAAGTTAAAATAGAAGATCTATTGGAAGAATTATCAAAATAGGAGAGCTTTATACAATGTCAAATTTATTTAAAAGAAACCATATGTGTGGTGAACTAAACATTAACAATATTAATGAAGAAGTCGTACTCAACGGATGGGTACAAAAACAGAGAAATCTTGGAGGCCTTATCTTTGTCGATTTACGAGACAAGACTGGAATCGTTCAAGTAACTTTTGATGACAAAGTACCTGTAGAATTATTTAACAAAGCTGATACACTTCGTAGTGAATATGTTGTTGGAATTAAAGGCATTGTTAAAGAGAGAACTGCAAAGAACTCGAATTTATCAACGGGGGATATAGAAGTGTTTGCAACTGATTTAGTTATTTACTCAGAAGCAGAAACTCCACCAATTTACATTAAAGATGATGATAATGTAGATGATAATTTAAGATTAAAATACAGATATCTTGACCTTAGAAAAGTAAAAATGCAAAAAAATCTTACTTTTAGACACAAGATTGCTAAATGTGCCAGAGATTACTTTGATGAACAGGGATTTACAGAGGTTGAAACACCTATACTTATAAAACCAACTCCTGAAGGTGCAAGGGACTATTTAGTACCAAGTAGAGTTAATCCAGGACATTTTTATGCTTTACCACAGTCACCACAAATGTTTAAACAACTTTTGATGGTGGGTGGAACAGATAAATATATGCAAATTGCAAAGTGCTTTAGAGATGAAGATTTGCGTGCTGATAGACAGCCTGAATTTACACAGATTGACCTTGAAATGTCATTTGTAGATGTTGATGATGTAATACAAGTACAAGAAGGTTTCCTAAAGAAACTATTTAAAGACGTTATGGACGTTGAAATTGTAACTCCTTTGCCAAGAATCCCTTATGATGAGGCTATGGAAAGATACGGTTCAGATAAACCGGATACAAGATTTGGCTTTGAACTTAAATCATTAAACAATGCAGTCAAAGGTACTGAATTTAAAGTTTTTGCCGATGCTTTAGCAAACGGTGGAGATGTTAGAGGTATTTGCATTGACGGTGGTTCTGAAAAATTTAGCAGAAAAGACCTTGATAAACTGACAGATGCTACAAAACACTACGGAGCTAAAGGTGTTGTTTGGTTAAGAGTACTAGAAAACGAGATAAATTCATCAGTAAATAAATTCTTTGATCAGGCGGGACTAAAAGCCATAGCCGATGTATTCCAAGCAAAAGCAGGGGATTTAATTTTGGTAGTTGCTGATAAAGCCAAGGTTGTATTTGACAGCTTAGGATTCCTAAGAAGAGATATTGCCGGAAAGTTAGGAATGCTTGACGATTCACAATATAACTTACTTTGGGTAGTTGACTTCCCACTATACGAGCAAGACGATGAAACAGGGCAATTCAAAGCTATGCATCATCCGTTTACAGAGCCAAAAGAAGAAGATATCCCATTGCTTGACACAGATCCAATGAAGGTAAAAGCCAACGCATACGACATTGTTCTAAATGGCGTGGAACTTGGTGGTGGAAGTATAAGAATTCACGATAGAGAATTACAGGCAAAGATGTTTGAAGTTCTTGGGTTATCAAAAGAAGAATGTGACGAGAAATTTGGCTTCTTAATTGAAGCATTCAAATACGGAACTCCGCCACATGGTGGACTTGCATATGGTCTGGACAGATTGGTAATGCTACTTTCTTGGGAACACAGCATTAGAGAAGTAATGGCTTTCCCTAAAAACCAAAATGCACAGTGTATGGTAAGTGAAGCACCGGGAAATGCTACTGCTGAACAACTAGAGGAGTTAGGAATTACTTTGAGGTAGATATGAGTAACATAGGAATACTGGGGGGAACATTTGATCCTATACACAATGGACATATTTCCCTTGCAACTGATGCTACAATTCAATGTGACTTGGAAAAATTGATTTTTCTACCAGCTAAAGTCCAACCTTTTAAGATTGGCAAAAAAATAGCTGATGTGGAAGATCGGGTAAATATGCTTTCTTTAGTGACCAATACAAACTCAAAATTTGCTGTATCAAGGGTTGAGGTTGACGATAACAGTGTTTCGTATACCTACAATACTTTAGTAAAATTTCGAGAAGTATATCCTAATGATAAAATATTTTTTATCACAGGAACGGATTCCTTTATAGCAATAGAAAAATGGTATTGTGGAATTCCTCTACTGACTGAGTTTTCATTTATAGTTGGAAGTAGGCCAGGGTACAAAGAGAAGGAATTGTCAAAGAAAATTGACCATTATACCAGTAATTATGGAACGATGATAATAAAAATTGATAATAAAATACAAGATATATCGTCCACAGAAATAAAATACAATATAAAAAATGGCATATCCATATCAAATATGATACCAAGTTCCATAGAGAGGTATATCAATGAACACAGACTCTATAAATGAATATAACCTAAAAAATCTTTCATATAAAAGGCAAAAACATATTGAAGGCGTGAGAGATACGGCTATAAAATTAGCTGATATTTATGGAGAAGACAAAGAAAAGGCTGAAATTGCAGCACTTTTTCACGATATGTTTAGAGGTCTTGATGAAAGTGTATTAAACTACTATGTAAAACACCTTGGTCTTGGCATAAAATATATGAATAATTGTAATTTAGCTCATGGCAAAATAGCTGCTATCATAATGGAACGTGACTATGGTATTACAGATGAAGACGTTTTAAATGCTGTAAAATTCCACACAACAGGAAGGGCAGATATGTCCATATTAGAAAAAATTGTATTTATGGCTGATGCAATTGAACCAAACAGGGTTTATCCTGGTGTTGAAGAAATAAGGGAAATAGCCTACAAGAATTTAGACAAAGCTTGTCTGATTTCGATTTGCAGAACAATAGCATATGTTCAGAGCAAAGGGCAATATTTAGATAACGACACAATTTTAGCTAGAGATTTTTTTATAAAAAAGGAGAAAATAAATGGAAAATAGAGATTTTGCTTTATTAGCTGCAAAAACACTCCTCGGCAAAAAAGCTGAGGATGTACAGGTAATTGATATTAGAGAAAAAGCTTCATTTGCAGATTTTTTTGTAATTGCTTCAGGTAGTTCAGAAAGACAAGTTAATGCATTAGTTGATGATGTAGAAGACGAATTTGCAAAAGAAAGCCTTTTGGTAAAGAGTATAGAAGGTAAGCAGGGCTCAGGCTGGATACTTATGGACTTTGGCGATATCATCGTCAACATCTTCACAAGAGAGATGAGAGAAAAGTACAGCTTAGAAAAAGTTTGGGGAGACTGCAAATTCATTGACGTAGAGGAGTAAAATTTATAATGAACGAGAGATATGATTTTTCTGCAATAGAGACTAAATGGCAGAAGTATTGGAAAGAAAACAACAGCTTCAAGACAGTTGAAGATGATAGCAAAGAAAAATATTACGTATTAGAAATGTTCCCTTATCCATCAGGAAAATTGCATATGGGACATGTTAGAAATTATTCTATTGGTGATGTAATTGCAAGATTTAAAGCTATGGATGGTTTTAATGTGCTTCATCCTATGGGTTGGGATTCATTTGGCTTGCCAGCAGAAAATGCAGCAATAAAAAATGGAACACCTCCAAGTGATTGGACACTTAACAATATTGAAGAAATGAAGGAACAACTTAACGAATTAGGTCTTTCATATGACTGGGATAGGGAAGTTGCAACTTGCAAGCCTGACTATTACAAATGGATGCAGTGGATTTTTATCCAATTCTACAACAAAGGATTGGCATACAAAAAAGAAAATCCTGTAAACTGGTGTCCAGGTTGTCAAACAGTTCTTGCCAATGAGCAAGTAGTTGATGGCTGTTGTGAAAGATGCAAAAGTCCAGTAGGAAAGAAAAATTTATCTCAATGGTATTTTAAAATTACTGACTATGCAGATAGATTGCTTGATAATTTGGATACTCTTGATGGGTGGCCAAACAAAGTAAAAATAATGCAAAAAAACTGGATTGGAAAATCAGTCGGTGCAGAAGTTGATTTTGCTATTGATGGATTTGACAAAAAGTTAAAAATATTTACTACAAGACCTGACACATTATTTGGTGTAACATACATGGTACTTGCACCTGAACACCCATATGTTAATGAACTTGTAGGTGGAACAGAATATGAAATAAAAGTAAATGAGTATTCCGATAAAGTATCTCATATGAATGATATTGAAAGAACCTCAACTACTAACGAAAAAACTGGCGTATTTATTGGTAAATATGCGATTAATCCTGTAAACGGAAAGAAAGTTCCAATTTTCATATCAGACTATGTTTTGATGGGTTATGGTACGGGTGCAATTATGGCTGTACCTGCTCACGATGAAAGAGACTTTGAATTTGCAACAAAATTTGACTTAGAAATCATACCAGTTGTGGATTCAAAAGACCCAGAAGTAGACGTAAACAATTTGAAAAAAGCTTTCGTTGCAGAAGGAACTATGATAAACTCCGGTGAATTTACTGGAATGAACAATAAAGAAGCGATCGAGAAGATGATTGCATTCTTAGAAGATAAAAATATTGGTAAAAGAACAGTAAACTATAGATTGAGAGATTGGCTTATTTCCAGACAGAGATACTGGGGTACACCAATTCCAATGATTTATTGTGATGATTGTGGCTGGGTTCCAGAGAAAGAAGAAAATCTTCCTGTAATGTTGCCAACTGACGTTGAATTAACCGGAAAAGGTGAGTCACCGTTAAAAACATCAAAAACATTTAGCGAAGTTAATTGTCCAAAATGTGGCAAGAAAGCGCACAGAGAAATGGATACAATGGATACATTCCTTGACTCTTCATGGTATTTCTTAAGATACTGTGACCCAAAGAATGACAATGAAGCTTTTGCTCTTGACAAAGTAAAATATTGGATGGATGTTGACCAGTACATTGGTGGAGTAGAACATGCTATTCTTCACCTAATGTATTCAAGATTTTTCCAAATGGCACTTTATGATTTAGGATTAGTTTCTACAGAAGAACCATTTAAAAACTTACTTACCCAAGGTATGGTAAACAAAGACGGAAAGAAAATGAGTAAATCAATCGGCAATGTTGTCAGCCCAGAAGAAATTATAAAGAAATATGGTGCGGACACAGCTAGATTATTTATTCTATTTGCAGCGCCACCTGATAGAGAACTTGATTGGTCAGATGCAGGTGTAGAGGGAAGTTACAGATTCCTAAACAGAGTATACCGTTTGGTATTTGAATTTACGGAAAAGTACGATACTATTCCAGAAACTTTTGAAATCAAAACACCTAATGACAAAGACCTTAATTATGTTCTTAACGGAACAATAAAAAAGGTTAGTGAAGACGTAGGCGGAAGATTTAGTTTTAACACAGCAATAAGTTCCATAATGGAATTAGTAAACGAAATATATAAATATAAAGAATTAGATAAGGTAAATGTAGGATTATTGGGAAAAGCAATAAACGATTTAGTATTGATTTTATCACCTTTTACACCACATATCGCAGAAGAAATGTGGCAAACTCTAGGTAATAAACAATCAGTTACTAATATGTCTTGGCCAAAATTCAGTGAAGATGCTTTAGTAAAGGATACAGTAGAAATTGTCGTTCAAATTAATGGTAAAGTTAAGGAAAAACTTGATGTTACTAACAATTTGAGTAAGGCAGAATTCGAAAAAGTAGCTCTTGAAGACGAAAAAGTAAAAGCACTTATAGATGGCAAAAATATAATAAAAGTAATTGCAGTTCCAAATAAACTTCTTAACATTGTAGTGAAATAGAAGGTAAATATGAAAGAAAATGAAAACAAAGTGAGTTCAATCTCACCAGAATCACAAGGAGCAAAAGCACCTCATGGTTCAAAGGTATCACCGATGCAAAAAGCACCGCAGAAACCAAAAGTGCCACAAGCTCAAAGGGCTGCACATGTACCAAAAACATCTCAAGCCCCAAGAACTCCAAATGTGCAAAAAACGCCACATATGGATAAGGCACCTCAAGTCCCAGTAAAAAATAATGGGCGTAAACCAAACAAACCCACCCCAAAGACGGGTAGTATAAAAGTAATTCCTCTTGGAGGTCTGAACGAAATTGGTAAAAATATGACCTTACTTGAATACAAAGACGAAATATTGATTATAGATTGTGGTCTTTCGTTTCCAGAGGATGAAATGTTTGGTATCGATATTGTTATTCCAGATTTTACTTATTTGGAAAAGAACAAAGAAAAAATTGTTGGTATGATATTGACTCATGGTCACGAGGACCATATAGGCGGTATTCCTTATTTGTTAAAGAAGATTAACGTTCCAATTTATGGAACAAAGTTGACCTTGGGATTGGTACAAAATAAGTTAAAAGAACACTTTTTGACAGCAGATCTTAATACTATTCAAGCTGGAGATACAGTAAAACTAGGTGCTTTCAATATTGAAACTATTAGAACAACCCATTCAATTGCTGATGCAATTTGTTTGGCTATTGAAACACCAGCAGGGCTTATTTTCCATACTGGGGACTTTAAGATTGACTATACTCCAATTGATAGTGAGCCAATTGACTTTACAAAATTGGCAGAGCTTAGCAGGAGAGGCGTAGATTTAATGCTGGCTGATAGCACAAATGCTCTTAGACCTGGATTTACTTCTTCTGAAAAGGTAGTAGGGAAAACCCTTGAAGGCATTTTTAGAGAGTCGACTAGCAGAATTATTATTGCTACCTTCTCATCAAATGTCCACAGAGTTAGAAAGATAATTGATATTGCAGCTCAGTTTGGCAGAAAAGTTGCCATTTCTGGTAGAAGTATGGAAAATGTGGTTGCAATTGCCATTGAACTAGGATATCTTGATATTCCAGCAGGTGTAATGGTTGATATAAAAAAGACAAAGAATATTCCAGACAAAGAATTGGTAATAATTACTACAGGTAGTCAGGGAGAACCTATGTCAGCGCTTTCAAGAATGGCAGTAAATGACCATAAAATGGTTAAGCTTAAAAAGGGCGATATGGTTATATTCTCCTCATCACCTGTACCAGGCAATGAAAAAACGGTTACAAATGTTGTAAACAAATTATGCGAAAAAGGAATAAATGTAATTTACTCAGATATTGCAGACATTCATGTTTCTGGACATGCTTGCCAAGAAGAGCTAAAGCTTATGCATTCTCTAATCAAACCAAAATACTTTATGCCAGTTCATGGCGAGTACAGACATTTGATTCAACATGCAAAAATTGCCGAATCTCTTGGTATGGATCCCAACAACATTTTTATCTTGGAAAATGGAGATCAATTAACTGTTTCAAAAGATAAAGCTGTTCAACAGACTGGAATTACTAGTGCCGGAGCTGTCCTTGTAGATGGTTTAGGAGTAGGCGATGTAGGTAATATAGTCCTTCGCGATAGAAAACTGTTATCAGAATCGGGACTTATTATTGTAGTAGCTACTCTTGATAGAAAAAATGGAGAGATTTTATCTGGTCCGGATATTGTATCTAGAGGATTCGTATATGTAAGAGAGAATGAAGATTTGATAAAAGATGCTCGTGCATTGGTAAAAGATACTTTGGATAAATGTCTAGTTTCTAGTTCAAAAGACTGGAGTTATATAAAATCAAGTGTAAGAGATGAGCTTAGAAGTTTTATCTACGAAAAAACCAAAAGAAATCCGGTTATATTACCGATTTTCATGGATTTATAAATTGGAGGTAACTAATGAACGTATATGATCAAGCCCATGGCCTTGCAAAGGCTGTACAAGAATCAGAAGAGTATATTCAATATGCTAAATTAAAGGAAGTTGTTGCGGAAAACCCTGAGCTTTCAGAGATGATAAAGAACTTTCAGGGGAAACAATTTGAAATTCAAGCAAAGACCTTAACAGGGCAGGAAAATACTCCTGATGTTATGAATCAAATTCAAGAACTATATCAAATCATCATAAAAGATCCTCTTGCTGCACAATATATGCAAGCAGAAATGAGATTTTCATTAATGATGAATGATGTTTATAAAATAATTGGCGAAGCAGTTGGACTTGATGGACTTAATATGTAAATTTTTATTGAGTACTTGGCAATTGCAACGAAATTTGTTATAATGAATCCGTTAAACGGAAAAAAGAAAGAGAGAAATAGATAAAATGATTTATGCAAGTGATTTTAGAAAGGGTGTAACTTTTCAAATAAACGGTGAACCCCATGTAGTTTTAGATTTTCAACACGTTAAGCCAGGTAAAGGTGCTGCCTTTGTTAGAACAAAATACAGAAACATCTTAACTGGTGCTACAAGAGAAGAAGCATTTAACCCTAACGATAAGTTCCCAAAGGCTCTTATCGAAACTAAGGTTATGCAATACTTATATAACGATGGCGAATTATACTATTTTATGGATCCAGAAACTTTTGAGCAAGTTCCAATCGGTTTTGACCAAGTTGAGGATGCTATGAAATATTTAAGAGAGAACGATGAAGCTACAATAAAGTTTTACAAAGACAATGCTTTCTTAGTTGAAGCGCCAAACTTTGTAGACTTAAAAGTAATAGATACTGAACCTGGAGTAAAAGGCGATACAGCAACTAACGTTACAAAAGCGGCTACTGTTGAAACTGACGCAATTATTCAAGTTCCTATCTTTATTGAGATAGGTGAGATCATACAAATTGACACTAGAACAGGTGCATATTTAGGTAGATCAAAATAAGACAACTAATGAGGGGACGTAGGCTTACGTCCCTTTAGAGATTAAATTAAGAGGTATACGGATGAAAGATTTTTTTACTGATCGTAAAAAGCTGTTTATACTAGGATGTATTGCAGTAGCTATAATAATTGTTGGAATAATAGGGGTTGCAATATCACTTAGTTCAATGAGTTCACCTATGGATGAATCCAACACAAAATATGTTAATGTCACTATTGAAAGTGGTTCTGGCACAGGGGATATCGGACAGGCACTTGTAGACAATGGTATAATAGACAGTGTAACAAATTTTAAAGTTATTTCAAAGCTTAAGGGTTATGATGGCCAATTCAAGGCAGGGGTTTATGCTTTGTCACCATCTATGTCAACTTATGACATTGCTGATATAATCATATCTGGGAAAGTAAAATCTAATCAATTTACTATTCCAGAAGGTCTAACAATTTTTCAAGCGGCAGATAAATTAGCTAAAGAAGGTATAGTTGACAAAAAAGAATTTGTCGATTTATTGAAAAACGGAAAATTCGACTATGATTTTTTAAAGAATGCCCAAACAGGCGACAATCATTTGGAGGGATATCTTTCTCCAAATACTTACCAAGTTGCCATGGGTGCTTCTAGTGAAAGTATAATTACTACAATGCTTGATCAGTTTGATTCAATATTTAAAGATGAATACTACGCACGAGCAAAGAAACTTGGTTATTCTGTTAATGATATCATCATCGTCGCATCTATTATTGAGCGGGAATGCGGGGACGTTGACAGAGACAAGGTTGCCAGTGTTATATATAACAGAATTAATGACGGTATGCCACTTCAAATGTGCTCTACTGTTCAATATGTTCTTGGAAAACAAAAGGAGTCTTTGACTGATGCAGACACACAAATCAAATCTCCTTACAATACTTATGTAAATCCAGGCTTACCTCCAGGGCCAATCTGCTCTCCAGGTGAAGCTTCAATCAAAGCAGCATTATATCCTGCTAAAACTGACTATTTGTACTTTGTTGTAAGTGAAAAATTAGATGGAACTCACAACTTCTCTGCAAATTATCAAAAGTTTTTAAAGGATAAAGATGCGTATTATGCTGCACTAAATAAACAATAGAGAGGGCCCAATGAATATAACAAATGACATTGTAACTGATTATATTAATTCATTTTATAAGGCTAAAAATGTCCAATTAGACAGATTCCGTAGAGAATCCGAAGATAAAAATGTTCCAATAATATTGAGGGAAACGGAAAATTTTCTTAATGTGTTATTGGAAGTTCGTAAACCTAAAAAAATACTAGAAATAGGAACGGCAGTAGGCTACTCTGCCGCTTATTTTGCTACTGTCTGTGAAGACTCTGAGATATTCACAATAGAAAAGCAAGAAAAGGCTTTTTCTGTGGCTGAAAAAAACATTGAAAACCTAGGATTATGTGAAAAAATTCACTTGTTTCAGGGGGATGGAGAAGACTGTATCAACGCAATAAAAGAGCAAGGAGTCGGTGACTTCGATATGGTGTTCATAGATGCCGCAAAAAGCCACTATAAACGATTTTTAGACGCTGCAACTAGTATTTGTGCTACTAATGCGTTAATCGTATCTGACAACGTTTTAATGAGGGCGAGAACAGCTTCTGATGTTTATGACCCAACAGGAAGACATGTAACTAATATAAAAAAAATGAGAGAGTACCTTGAGTACATTACTTCATCACCAAATTTTTCAACTTCTATAATAAGTTGCGGTGATGGTCTTGCGCTAAGTGTATTTAGAGGAAATAATGAATAATTTTGAACTTTTAGCACCGGCTGGTGATTTGGAAAAACTTAAAATTGCAATTGAATATGGTGCGGATGCTGTGTACTTTGGTGGGGAACTTTTTAGTCTTCGATCGGGAGCTGGCAATCTTACTATTGATGAAATAAAAGAGGGCATGGAATTTGTCCATAATCGAGGAAAAAAAGGATATCTTGCTCTAAACATTTTTGCTCATAATGAGGATATTGAACCATTGACAAATTATCTTAAGGAAATAGATAAATGTAATGTTGATGCCTTTATAGTTTCTGATCCGGGTATTATTGATCTCCTGCAGGAAATCATTCCAAATGCTGAAATCCATTTGAGTACCCAAGCAAATATGACAAATTTCAGAACTGCTTCATTTTGGAACAAAATGGGTGTAAAAAGGATTGTCCTTGCAAGGGAATTGACTTTTAGAGAGATTGCAGAACTAAATGAGAAAAAGCCTGCATCTATGGAACTTGAAGCTTTTGTTCATGGTGCGATGTGTATTTCATACTCAGGTAGATGCTTGCTAAGTAATTTTATGACTGAGCGTGATGCAAATCGTGGCATGTGTTCCCATCCTTGTCGTTGGAAGTATGCCTTAGTGGAGGAGCAACGTCCTGGAGAATATTTCCCTATTGAGGAGGACTCAAGAGGAACATATATATTGAATTCTCGCGATTTATGTATGATAGAGCATATCCCTGAAATTGTCCAGTCTGGCATTATGTCAGCAAAGATTGAAGGACGAATGAAAAGTATTTTTTATGTGGCTACTATTATCGGTGCTTATAGAAGAGCGATTGACTCATATTTTGCTGATCCGCAGCACTACCAGTTTGACGCAGAATGGCTAAATGAATGTAAAAAAGTCAGCCATAGAGAATTTACAACAGGTTTCTATTTTGATAAACCTACAAACAAGGATCAAAATTACCAAACAAGTGCTTATACTAGGGAGTATTCTTTTGTCGGTATTGTTAGAGAATATGATGCCAACACAGGATATGCCATAGTTGAACAAAGAAACAAAATGTCCATAGGTGAAGAAATAGAAATCTTTGGACCATATGATAAATACTTTACTCAAACACTAAAAGAAATGTATAATGAAGATGGTGAAGCAGTTGAATCAGCTCCACATCCTCAACAAATATTAAAAATAAAGGTTGAAAGACCAGTAAAACCCAATTATATGTTGCGTAAGAAAAAATAAGGAGAAAAATTATGACATCTGACCCCAGTACCGTTACTGTGTATATTATTTTAATTATTATATTAATTGCATTGAATGGAATTATTGTACTATCAAATACTGCTCTCGAATCATTAAGTAGGAACAAGATTAAAAATATGTCTACTGATGAAGAAAACATAAAACAAACAAGACTGATGGAGTTGCTTGATAAACCTTATAGATATCAATATGCAAACCGCATTTTGAACTATATTTTTACAGGAACAGCGCTTGTGTTATCGGTATTACAATTACCATATCATGATGCAATAATCTTGGCAGGATTTATTTTCGTCACTGTTGTTTTAGGTGAATTACTTCCTAGAAGGGTTGCAATGCAACACAGTGAATCTATTGCCATTTCACTAGTGAATTTACAGCGTGTGATTTGTGGAATTATGACGCCATTTGTTTGGATTTTCTTATTAGTTACCGACTTGTTCTTAAAACTCTTTAGGCAAGAAACCAATATGGAAGATGAATCTTTCTCAGAGGAGGAAGTAATGTCAATGCTTGAAGTTGGTCAAGAAACAGGTGTAATCAAAGAGGAAGGCAAAAAAATGATAAACAGTATTTTTGCTTTTGATGATGAACTTGCTTATGAAATTATGACACCGAGAACGGATGTTTTCTATATCGATATCAACGATCCAACGGAAGAGTATATTGATGAATTAATGGAGCTTAGATATTCCAGAATACCTGTCTGTGAAAACGAGACTGATAACATTATAGGTATCCTTCACATAAAAGACTACTTAATCAAGGCACGTGAAGATGGCTTCGAAAATGTAGATATTAGGTCAATCCTTAGAAAGCCTTGCTTTGTTCCTGAAACAAAGAACATAGATGCGCTTTTCTTTGAGCTACAAATGTCAAAACAACACATTGCAATACTAATTGATGAATATGGTGGCTTTAGTGGAATTGTTACATTAGAGGATATTATCGAGGAAGTAATGGGTGATATTGATGATGAATATGATGAAGAAACCAGCAGTATTGAACAAATAGACGAAAACACTTATGTCTTTGATGGAAATCTTTCTCTTGATGACTTAGATGAAGAACTGGGACTATCCCTAGAATCGGATAACAGCGAAACGGTGGGTGGCTTCTTAATTGATATTCTAGGCGAAATACCAGATGAATTGGAACTTGAGGATATATTTGAAAGAGCTGTAGAGTTTGAGAACTACACTTTTAAAATCCTTTCAGTAAAAGAGCATAGGATAGAAAGAGTCAAGCTTTGCATTGCACCAAATGATTCCAATGATAATGCAAGCGACGACGAATAAGTATTAAATGAATCAACAAATAGCCTTCTGTGTGCAAACATGGGAGGCTATTTACTTTTTCTGGCAAGTTGCCTTCAGGAATCCGGTGATAATATTTAAAACGGCACTGGCGGTGGGTTTTATGCCACTTAGTGCCGTTTGCCGCTCAATTCTTTAAATTTACGACTGATTTAGAGATTGAAACGGCACTGGAAGTGGTTTTTGTGCCACTTAGTGCCGTTTGCCCAATGAAAGCAACCACAGAAAAGCATAATAATAGAGGA
>JAVXAG010000016.1:0-21883 GCA_036660615.1 Anaerovoracaceae bacterium | reverse complement strand
CGCTCACAAGGCCGTCGCTCACAAGGTCGTCGCTCACAAGGCCGTCGCTCACAAGACCGCAGGCGACTTTTACCAACAGACTCCCCGAAAATAATGGATATTAAAAAAGAGCCTATGCAGGCTCTTTTTGTTATTAGTTGTTATTAGTGTTTTATTGGTTTTACATCGCCGCCACCGTCACCAGGATCTGGATCTGGTGTAGGCTCTGGATCCGGAGTAGGTTCTGGTTCTGGATCCGGTGGAATATATTCCTCTAGTTTTTTGTTAGGGTCTATTGGGTAAGTTAGAACGTCATTATTGTGTCTGTTACAATAATAATGAGGTAACTCACGTTTGTAGTCTCCGACACGATTGCTAGGTAAATATGGTCTCATTAAACCAGTAATCGACTTTGTCATCAGACAAAGTGGGGTAGCCAAGTAGCCAGTGTCACTACATACTAGGGCTTTGCCATGAACCTTTACGTTTGGTACAGTACCTTTGATAAAGTATTCGCTTCGTCCGCCAGAAGGAGTATCAACAGATGCAGATACTACATTTCCTGGGGCGCCTCTATAACTGCCTTTTTTAGCATTTGGAATTTGATTCATAATTTTACCCCAAAGCTTTGCGGCAGTATAACTGTAACTGGACAGTTGAATATTTACGTCATTTCCCATCCAAAGAGCTGCGGAATATGATGGAGTGAAACCATCAAACCATATATCAAATTGGTCGGAAGTTGTACCTGTTTTACCACCAGATTGTACTCCGGAGATACTTGCAGGACTACCTATACCACTTGAAACTACAGACTTTAGAATGTCAGTTGTGATAAAGGCTACGCCTTCATCAAGAACCTTGGTTTTCTTTGGATTTTTGTCTAGAACCAAATCACCAGACTTGGTTTCCACCTTTGTGTAGGCACTAGAATCATTTCTCACACCACCATTTACGAAAGTAGTATAAGCAGTTGCCATATCCAAAGCGGTAACACCTTTGGTCATACCGCCGAGAGCAAGAGCAGCTGAGTTCATGTCATTTATATCACCAGATGGTACAAATGTACTTATTCCAAATTTCTCTATTAACTTACTAGCATAATCCGGACCAACTTGCTGGAAAATCTTTACGGCACATACATTAGATGACTGTTGGATTGCACCACGAAGAGTGTATAATCCAGACCATCCACCATAAGAGTTATATGGCCATATTCTTCCTTCAAACATTGTCGGTTCATCATCTATAATTGATGCGGCTGTCAAATAGTCGCCATATAGTTTTGTTCCTTGTTTACCAACACTTTGGTAGGTCATTTTTTCACCAGCAGATACGGCATCAAAGCTCTTTTGCAAAGCGGCACCATATACAGCAAGTGGTTTAATTGAAGATCCAGGTTGTCTTGGATTTGTAGCTCTGTTATATAACATTCTGCCAGAAATCTCACGACCACCAACCATTGCTTTTATTTGACCAGTAGCATTATCTGAGATTACCATGGAACCCTGAGGTTGTACAACTCTTTGTTTTAGTGTGTATGATGAGGAGTGTAACGAAACAGTACCATTATCATTCATAACAAAGAACTCAGGATTTTCATCGATAAAGTCAGCAGAAATAATTACATTTCCCTTGGAATCCATAGATTTAGCCTCTTGTGGAATGTTGATGTATCCACTTGAAGCGCCATCCGAGATAGCATAGAAACGGTTGTTTTCTACAAGATAAACCTGTTTGAATTCAAGGCTGTAATCAACTTTGTCTTGAACTTCGGTAGTGTATATATTTAACCTTTTGCCTTTTTTTATGGTCAAAGAACCATCATCATTCTTTTTGATTTCACTTCGCTTAAATGTAAATACATTATCACTGTCAAAGTAGTCATCATAATCATATAGCATTATAGTGCCATTTTCTGAAACAATATTCCCATTACCGTCTTTTCGTATGTTTACAACAGAAGGGAAGTTTGCAGGGTTGTCAAATTCTTTTTCAACTACTGCTTGAGCTTGTGAATCCAAAGTAGTGTGGATTTTGTATCCTTTTTTATAAATACGATCCTTTGCTTCATCATAACTGATGTCAAATTCCTTCATCAAATCTTCTGTGACTTCTTCAATTACATAATCAGTAAAGTATGAAGAATTTGTTGACATAGAGTCAAAGTTTGGATTTAGCATTTTCTTAAGTGATTTCTTTATAGCCTTATCGTATTCTTGTTGATTTATTTTTCCTTGTTCTAACATAAGGTCTAAACACAATTCTCGTCTATCTTTCGAAGCATCATTGTATACATATGTTCCCGCAGATGATCTGGAAAGTATAGTTTTATCATTTTCGTTAACTGAATCATTTGTGACATATTTTATCAAAGAAAAGTAATCTGGTGATTGTGGAAGTGCTGCTAAAGTAGCACATTCAGCAAGTGTCAAATCTTGTACATCTTTTGAAAAATATGATTGTGATGCTGCTTGAACACCATATGAGCCATATCCAAAATAAATAGTATTTAGGTAGGCTTCCATAATCTGATCTTTTGTTAACTTTCGCTCAAGTATTACTGTGTAATATGCCTCAGCGATTTTTCTACTAATTGAATGCTCACTCATTTCATCAGTTAAATAAACATTACGCGCTAGTTGCTGGGTGATAGTGCTTGTACCACTTATTGTCCCTGTAAGAAGTCCGTCTTTGATTGCACCAAATATTCTTATGATATTAAAACCATGGTGCTTTTCAAAGGTTTTGTCTTCAAGTGCAATGAATGCATTAACCAAATTCTTTGGTAATACCTTATATTCTACATTTGTACGGTTTTGTTCAGAAAATACATTCTCTATTACTTCACCGTCATCATCATAAAGCACTGAGCTTTCGGATAATTGTATTTGAGAGTAAATATTATCAGGATCAATATCTGGTGCTTTTATAATTATTGACGCAGCGTAAACAACTACAACCAATGTAAGTACTATAAATATTGCTAGTATGAATTTAAAAAATTGTTTTTTATTAAATCGATACTTCTTTTTTCCTGAACCTTTTCCGCTTTTTTTATTACTTTTTCGTGTCATATCTGTATTGTCAACCTCATTTTTATTTATGTTTGTTTTTTCATATTCAAAGTCTTCTTTTGTTTTGTTATTATCGGCAAAAGATTGGCTTCTGCTTTTCTTATCCTTCTCTTTTCGGCTACGTCTAGATCTATGAACAAGTTTAGCACTGTCATCGTCACTAGAAACAACATCCGAATCATGAGATTCCGATGGATACATGCTTTCATTATCAAACATTGATAAAAAATCACTGACTTCATCGTGGTTGTTATCTTTTTCCTTATCCAATCCCAAAGTTCCTCCCTTAGATTAATAATATCCATGCCGAAGCATTACGTGGATATTATACCATAAATCTGACCCAAAGTTAATAAAAAAGTTTTCCCCCTTTCTTTTTCGTCGTTTTCTCTCATCTCTCAATTAAATTCATCACATATAGTTGTAAGGTGTTGCACTAATAGTTCAAATGTAATATACTGTAAGCAATTGAGTTGAATGCCTTGCAAAAGTAGAGGACTGTTTTGAGAAGAACGTTGCTAGGCATTGGAATATCCCTAGTTTTGGGGATTGTTTCTATAAAATTAATAATAGTTTTTCCAATTATGTATTATATATTTTACAAAATGGAAGACAAAAAGAAGTTTTTCGTATCCTTATTGATTGCATTTTTAATAGGATCATTTTTGATGTCACAAAAAACAAAAGAATTTTCAGATGATTTACTGCTGAATTATCTTGAAAAGAATACAATTGCAACCATGACCGTTGAGGAAGTAGAACAAAAAGAAGAAGAAAAGTATTATATAACTTGTCATGTGGAAAACATTGATGGCAGGCTAAACCAGTCAAAGCCTAGAACCTTGTTAGTTTGTTTAGGAAAAATTGATAAACCTTGGGAACTTATCGGGAAAGAACTAAACCAAAAAATAACAGTGGAACTAGCAAAAGCCCAGAACAATCCTAGGTGCTTTGATTATAGAAAGTATTTAAAAACGGTTGATATTGGTACCATTGCTACAATTAAAACAGTCAAAGAATCGACAATTCAGGTGAAAATAACCCTAAACGATAAAATCAAACAATATATAATGCACAAAAAAACGGATTTTGAAAAGACATTAAAATGCGACGATAAAGTAAAAGGAATAATCAAAGGTGTTATATTTGGAGATATCAATTCATTGGACGACAAAGTTTATGATGAATTTAAAACCAATGGAACGGCTCACGTTTTGGCGGTTAGTGGGCTTCATGTAGGAATAATTTATTTACTATACGAAAAGATTTTTGGTAAGAAAAAAAGCATAGTTGGACTTACATTACTGTCATTAGTTCTACTACTATATGGTGCAGTTTCACTGTGGAGTATATCCATCACAAGAGCGATTATTTTGGTGGAAATAAAAATAATAGGGCAGCTGCTCGATAGAAGATACGATTTGCTTACAGCATTGGCATTTATAACAATTTGTTTCTTGGTTGAGAATCCTTATCAAATCTATAATGCCGGATTTCAAATGTCTTTTCTGGCTGTAATATCTATAGTTTTTATTGCGCCGCAATTACGAAAAATTCTTCCAGAATATATGTCCGTTATTGTGGCAGTCCAACTTGGAATGATTCCATACTTAGCGTACACTTTTAATTACGTGTCTATTTTAAGCCTACTTTGTAATATTCCTATTGTATATTTAATCACAATATTTGTGCCTATGGGACTTGGTAGTTTTATTTTGTTTTTCACAGCAGGAGTTTATTCTGAAGTTTTTCAAATGGTTTTGTGTAGCATTGGAGATTTTACAATAAAACTCAATTCAGTCCTTAACTTTAATGAATTCTTTGTTGTGGACATCATAAGTTTGAAACTTTGGGCATTGGTTGGAATTTATGCAATGGGGTTCTTCATTTGCTCCGAGTTTTTTTCCGTTATGATTATAAGGAAAGACAAAAAAAGAATAGCAATGGGCGCAATAGGTGTTTTTGCAATAATTATTTATGCAAGTTCAATCAGCTACATACCATTTGACAGAGCGAATATGGTGTTTATTGATGTTGGACAGGGCGACGCCATTGAGATAATGGGAAACAATGGGAAAACCGTACTGATAGATGGTGGCGGAAATATCAACTACAACATAGGTCAAAAGGTGTTAAAACCATATTTTTTAAAGAATGGTAAAAGAAATCTTTCATTGGCTATGGCAACACATTTGCATACAGATCACTACCTTGGCATAAAAGAGTTGTCACAGTGTTTTGATGTGAAAAACATTATAATCGAAGGCAAGCAAGGAGACAAAGTCAACATATCAAAGACACAGTGGATAGAAATACTTTGGCCAGTTGAGGTGAATCCCAACGTAGACGAAAAAGACGAAAACGAGAATATGATTGTAATGAAAGTATATAACGAAGGATATACTGCATTGATTACAGGGGACTTAACCGAAATAGGAGAGAAAAAAATTCTTGAAGAATACAAAGGAACAAATAAATTGAAATGCGACATATTAAAAGTAGGTCATCATGGGAGCAAATACAGCACTTCCGACGATTTTTTGGAGGCAGTTTCACCTAAAATAGCAGTTATTCAGGTGGGAAAAAATAATTATGGACATCCGGCCAAAGGAGTATTGGAAAAACTGCAAAAAAAAGGTATAATAGTAAAGAGAACTGATCAAAACGGAGCAGTTGGCATTTTATACGAAAAGGGACACATAAAAATATGTACAACAATGAAAAAGAGCACAGCTTTATAACCTTTACCAGTAACATGAAAACAGGAAATGTTTCCAATGTTATTTTGATGTATGGAGTTGAACAATACTTAGTTAAATGGGCAGTAGAAACAATTGTAAAAAAGAATATGAGTCCCAGTTGTGTTTCTATGGATTTTGTCGTACTTGACCAAGAAAATTCCACAATTGGCAATATAATAGAAGAGTGTAATACTTTTTCTATGCTTTCTGAAAAAAGAGTAGTTTGGGTAAAGAATTTTAAGCCACTTGAAACAGAAACCTCCAAGGGATATACCAAGGCGGATACAGAAGAACTAATAAAGTATATTGGGGAAAGCAACGACGCTACTATTTTGATACTTTCCGCAGAAACCATTAATAAAAAGTTGCCTCTAGTGAAGGCTCTTACCGATGCAGGGCAAGAGTATGATTTTGCACAGATAGATAGGGGACAACTTATTTCATTTGCAAAGAAAAGATTTAAGGCGGCAGGAGTGGAAATTCAGCCATCAAACCTTAGATTAATGATTGAACTTAGCGGATACTACAACAAAGAGACAGATTACCGATTATATAATTTGGAAAATGATATAGAAAAAGCCATTGCCCATAGTGACGGAGTTTTGATTACTGAAGAAGATATTAGTTACACAGTAGATGGGGATTTGGAAACTTACATTTTTAGCCTTATTGATGCTATCTGTAAGAACCAAAAAGATGCTGCCTTTAGGCTACTATACAATATTTTGGATTCGGGAAAAGAAGTTTTCTCTATATTGGGCCTGATTGTTTCACAGTTTGAATTGATACTAGAAGTAAAAGAACTTAGAGAAGACGGAAAGAATGCCTCGGAAATGGCAAAGATTCTAAAGGCAAATGAATACAGAGTCAAAAAAACCATTCCTTTGACTGAGAAATTCACTATAAAAAAACTAAAAGAAATCCTCGTAAGCAGTTATGAGGTAGATAGAAATATAAAAACTGGATTGTTGAGTTCCAGAATGGCACTAGAGATGTTCATTGCTAGAATTTAACTAAATATAGGGAAAGGAACACGATTTATGAAAAAACAGTTAAAAGCCGACCTAATGCTTATAGTTGTAACACTTTGTTGGGGAATATCCTACTATTTAATGGATGTTTGCTTATCTGATATGGGTGCATTTACATTAAATGCATATCGATTTATTGGTGCATTTGTTATTGCTGGGGTACTCATGTATCCAAAACTAAAAACAGTCAATAAAATAACGCTTAAATACAGTTGTTTGGTGGGAATGGCATTGGTATTCGTATATATTGGAGCGACTTTTGGAGTCCAATACACCACATTGTCCAACTCTGGATTTCTATGTGCATTAACCGTAGTGTTCACACCGATGTTTGGATTCATATTTTTTAAAAGGAGACCAGAAAAGAAGCTAATATTAGTTGTTACTATGTGTTTTGTAGGAATAGCATTGTTAACATTAAAAGATGACTTCTCAATTAATCTTGCAAATCTAAAAGGTGATTTGCTTTGTATTGGCGGTGGAATGGCATATGCCATTGATTTGCTTTTGACAGAAAAAGCAGTTAGCCACGAAGAAGTCAATCCTTTGCAGCTTGGAGTTTTTCAGTTAGGCGTAACGGGAATTCTTAATGTTGTCTTAGCAATTTTTCTTGAAGAACCACATCTTCCAAGCTCGTCAAATGTTTGGATGGCAGTAATATTCTTATCGGTATTCTGTACAGGAGTAGCGTTTATAGTTCAGGCAGTAGCTCAGAAATATACAAGCGCATCTCATGTAGGGGTAATATTTACACTGGAACCAGTTTTCTGCTCCATTTCAGCATTCTTTCTAGTGGGAGAGGTGCTATCGCCAAAATCATATTTGGGAGCATTTATTATGCTGGCTAGTATATTTATTATGGAAGTGGATTTCAAATTTCTTAAAAAAGATCATAAAAATATAGACGAAAAACAAATTGAAAATATCGATGATAATGATAAGTTAATTTTATAACTATCGTAATTCAATTGATTTTTTGTACTATTTTTATTATAATTAAAGACAATTGTATAGAATACAATGTTTTGTAAAGTTAATATATTTACATAGGAGGAATACATAAATGAGTGAAAAATGTTGTTGCTGCGGAAACAACAATGACCAGTTCAAAGAATTAGAACCGGTTCTGGAAAAGTACGCAAAAGTGCCAGGTAGTTTGATTACTATTTTACAACAGGCACAGGATATTTACGGATATCTATCTATTGACACTATAAATTATATTTCTGAGGTAACAGGAATAAAGGCTGCAAAGATTTATGGAGTTGCAACCTTTTACGCACAGTTTAGATTACAACCAATCGGTAAATATCTAGTAATGCTTTGCCAAGGTACAGCTTGCCATGTAAATGGTTCAGAGTTAATCGAAGAAGCTGTCTGCGAATACTTGAACATTAAAGATGGTGAAACAACTGAAGATGGCATTTTTACATTAAACAATGTAGCTTGTCTAGGATGTTGTTCGCTTGCTCCAGTAATGATGATAAAAAGCGCTGATGGAGATGAAACTTACGGAAATCTTACAAAAGATACTGTAACACAGATCCTTGCTGAAGTCAGAGAAAGAGCATAGGAGGTGCAATTATTATGAAAGTAATCATCGGACAAGGTAGTTGTGGCGTAGCGACAGGTGCTAAAAAAACACAAGCCGAATTTGAAAAAATAATTGGCGAAAAGAAATTAAACATAGATGTTGATATTACTGGTTGCGTAGGTACTTGTTACCTTGAACCAATTGTTGATATATATGAAGACAATGGCGACATGACAAGATATGTCAAAGTTCAGCCTGATAAAGTTGCTAAGATTGTGGAAGAACACTTAATCGGTGGGAAACCAGTAGTTGAATATGCAATTTCAGAAGAAGACAAGGGTTTTATCGGAAAACAAAAGAGAATAGTTTTGAGACACTGCGGTTTAATCAACCCAGAAAAAATAGAAGAATACCTTGCTGTTGGCGGATATGAAGCAACAAAGAAGGTAGTTACTTCCATGACTCAAGATGAAGTAATCGATGAAATAAAAGTAGCTGGTCTTAGAGGCAGAGGCGGCGCAGGATTCCCAACTTGGTTTAAGTGGAATGCAGCTAAAGTTAACCCAGGACCATCAAAATACATCGTCTGCAATGCTGACGAAGGTGACCCAGGTGCATTTATGGACAGATCAGTTCTTGAAGGCGATCCTCATTCACTTATCGAAGGTATGATAATCGGCGGATTTGCAATGGGTGCTACAGAAGGTATCATTTATTGTCGTGCTGAGTATCCACTTGCAATAAAAAGATTAGAGACTGCAATGGGTCAAGCTAGAGAAAAAGGATATTTAGGCAAAGATATATTCGGTAGCGGATATAACTTTGATTTGAGAATAAAAGCTGGTGCTGGTGCATTTGTATGTGGTGAAGAAACTGCTTTGATTGCATCGCTTGAAGGCGAAAGAGGAATGCCTAGGTTAAAACCTCCGTTCCCAGCAGCAAAAGGATATTGGCAACAACCAACAAACATTAACAATGTAGAAACTTTTGCTAATGTTTCATGGATTATGGTAAATGGCGGAGCAGCTTTCGGTGCTATGGGTACTGAAAAGTCAAAGGGTACAAAAGTATTTGCTCTTGCTGGCAAAATCAAAAAAGGTGGACTTGTAGAAGTTCCAATGGGTCTTCCACTAAAAGACGTAATTTACGGAATTGGCGGAGGAATCAAACAGGATAAAGAATTTAAGGCTGTTCAAATGGGCGGACCTTCAGGAGGATGTATTCCAGCAGCACTTATTGATACTCCAGTTACATATGAAGATATCAATATGACAGGTGCAATTGTTGGTTCAGGTGGTATGATCGTAATGGATGAAAACACTTGTATGGTTGACATGGCTAGATACTTCCTTGATTTCACAAGAAAAGAATCTTGTGGAAAATGTAACTATTGCAGAATAGGTACAAAGAGAATGCTTGAAATCCTAGAGAGAATTACAAGAGGCGAAGGCAAAGACGGAGACATCGAATTACTAGAAGAATTAGCAGGAAAAATCAAAGATGGCTCAATGTGTGGACTTGGCCAAACTGCTCCAAACCCAGTACTTACAACAATTAGATACTTTAGAAATGAATATGAAGATCATATTTACAAGAAAAAATGTACAGCAAAATCATGTAAGAGTTTAATAGAATTTACTATTACTGATGATTGCAAAGGATGTACACTTTGTTCAAAGAAATGTCCTGTTGGCGCTATTACAGGCGTAGTTAAGGGCAAACACGTTATCGATAAAGATAAATGTATCAAGTGCGGAAGATGCGAAGAAACTTGCAAATTCGGTGCAATTGTAAGAGACTAAGGGAGGAGGAAATACAATGAACAAATTTAGATTAAACATAGATGGCGTAGAAGTAACAGGACTTCCAGGTCAGACAATACTTGAAGTTGCAAGAGAAAATGACCTGTTTATTCCTACTCTTTGCTACGATGAAAGAACAAAAATTTACGGTTCATGTGGACTTTGTGTAGTTGAAGTTGAAGGCAACCCTAAACTTTGCAAAGCTTGTGCGACAGAAATTTCGCCAAACATGGTTGTAATGACAAACACAGATAGAGTTGTAGATTCAAGAAAAACAAATCTTGAACTATTGCTTTCAAATCACAACGGAGATTGTAGACCTCCATGTGCACTTGCTTGTCCTGCTGGCACAGACTGCCAAGGATACGTTGGTTTAATTGCCAATGGAGAGTATGAAGCTGCACTTGAATTAATCAAAGATAAATTACCATTACCTGCATCACTTGGAAGAGTTTGTCCTCATCCTTGTGAAGAAGAATGTAGAAGAGCATTGGTTGATGAACCAATCAATATTGTTGGACTAAAGAGATTTGCTGCTGACCTTGATCTTGAAGAAGGGGCTTATGTTCCTGAAATCGCAGATTCAACAGGAAAATCCGTAGCAATTATCGGTGGTGGACCTATGGGTTTATCTGCTGCATATTTCTTAAGACAGATGGGACATGATGTTACTATTTTCGATGCAATGCCAAAACTTGGCGGAATGCTTCGTTATGGTATTCCTGAATACAGACTACCAAAAGAAGTTTTGGATGACGAAATTGAAGTAATTGAGGCAATGGGAGCAGAAATCATACCAAACACAAAGATTGGTGTAGATATTCCTTTTGAAACAGTTAAGAACGATTTTGATGCTGTACTTCTTGGTATCGGTGCTTGGATTTCAACTGGAGTTGGATGCAAAGGGGAAGATGCTAAGGGCGTTATCGGCGGTATTGACTTCTTAAGAAAAGTTGTTAGAAATGAAACTGTAAAACTTGGCGAAAAGGTTGCAATTGTCGGTGGTGGTAACACTGCTATGGACGCTTGCAGAACTGCAGTTAGACTTGGAGCTAAGGAAGTTTACAACATCTATAGAAGAACAAAAGACGAAATGCCAGCTGACATGATAGAAATAGAAGAGGCAGAAGAAGAAGGCGTAATCTTTAAGAATTTAACAAACCCTCTTGAAATAATCAAAGATAAAGATGGACACGTTAAACAGGTTGTACTTCAAGTTATGGAACTTGGCGAGCCTGATGCTTCTGGAAGACGTAAACCTATGGCAGTTGAAGGAAAAACAGAAACAATTGAAATTGACACAATGATATTGGCTATTGGTCAAGCTGTTGATGCAAGCTTCTTTGATGTAGATAAGACTAGAAAAGATGCCATTGCATATGACCAAGACACATTTATGACAAGTATCCCTGGCGTATTTGCTGGTGGTGACTGTGGTAATGACAAGATATCCATTGCAGTTGAGGCTATTGCTGATGCAAGAAAAGCATCTTATGTAATTGATGCATTCTTAAACGGCGAAGCAGTAAAATATGAAAAACCTTATGTTGTAGAGAGAACTGACGTAACTGAAAAGACATTTGAAGATAGAGAAAGAATGTGCAGACCAGTAATTGATCAACTTTCTGCTGACGAAAGAAAAGATAACTTCTCAGAAGTGGTATTTAGTGCAATGACAGAAGAACAAGCAATTGCAGAAGCTTCAAGATGTTTGGAATGTGGATGCCACGACTACTTTGAATGTAAGTTAGTTGATTATGCTAACGAATATGATGTGAAGCCTGAAAGATTTGCCGGTGATAAGAACATGGTTGAATTTGAAGACGATCATCCATTTATCGTTCGTGACCCAGACAAATGTATTCTATGTGGATTATGCGTTAGAGTTTGCGACGAAGTTATGGGCGTTGGCGCACTTGGCCTTGTAGACAGAGGATTTGATACAGTAGTTAAACCTACTTTGGAAAAACCACTTTGCGAGTCAGGTTGTGAATCTTGCGGACAATGTGTAAGCGTATGTCCAACAGGTGCATTGCAAGAAAGACAAAGTGTCGCTAAAGAAGTACCTCTTGATACTGATATTACTGATACAACTTGTGCATATTGTTCAGTTGGCTGTAGTTTACACCTTGAATCATATGCAGATATGTTAATAAAGGTAAACCCTGATAAAGAAGGTTATGTAAATGCAGGAATTTCTTGTGGTAAAGGAAAATTCGGATTTGATTGCTCAGTATTAGAAGGAAAAATTGTTGATCCTCTAATAAAATGTGGCGATGAACTTGTAGAAACTGATTATCACGAAGCAATCGTTCTTGCTGCTAAGAAGATGGAAAGTGTTGCAGCTAGACATGGAAGAGAAGCTTTGGCAGTAGCAATTTCTGATAGATACACCAACGAAGAAGCTTATGCAATGAAAAAATTTGCATCAGTTATCGGAGCTAAAGTATTTAGTTTCAACAACAGAAAGAGTGGTCTTGCACAGGTTCTAGGACATGATGCTTCTCCAAACACAATTGACGAATTGTTATCAACTGAAGTAATTCTTGTAACAGGATTCCTAAAGGATCACAATCCAGTTATACACAATAAACTAAAACAGGCAGCTGAAAATGGAGCAAAGATTGTTCTTATTAACCCAGCTGATATGATACAGGATTTCCCATTTGCAACAAAGGTTATTTATACTGACAATGACTTAACTGCTCTTAAGGGAATCGCTAAAGTGCTTGTAGATATGGGCAAAACCAGCAAGGCAGCAGGATTTGAAGATTTTGCAAAATCAGTTGCTTCAATAAAGGTTACTGATGAAATCAAAGAAGTTGCTGAAATGTATGGAAAAGCAAAGAAAGCAATGATTGTATTCCAACAGAATGTTGTTACTGAATGTGCAGCAAAACTAGTTGCAGACATCGCTTTACTTTCTGGCCATATTGGAAAACCAAGAGATGGAATTTTGGAAGTTAAGGCTAAGAATAATTCACAAGGTCTAATAGACATGGGAATAAAAGCCGGTGCTGAAGCTATGGCTGGAGTAAAAGGCTTAGTGATTTTCGGTGAAGATCCTCAAGCTGAATTGGCTGGACTAGAATTCTTGATGGTATCTGATATTTACCTTACAAAAACAGCACAAAAAGCTGATGTATTCCTACCTGGAACTGGATTTGCCAGCGTAGATGGCACTTTCACAAACACAGAAAGAAGACTAATGCCTGTCGAACAAGCAATTGACGAAGATGTTGATTTCAACAACTGGGAACTTGCAGCAGAGCTTGCACATGTCTTTGAAGAAGAGTTTGAATTTGAAGACACTTATGACATATCAGTAGAAATGGATGATGTTCTTCCACTATACAAATATGCCGAAATAGGTGAAATCTTAGGTGGAGTATTAGTTCCAGTTGATCCTAAATTTATGACAGCAGGAGATTGCAAGTTTGTAGATGAACTACCTTGCACAGATGCTCTTATGAATATGATCACAGAAAGATTACCAAAACCTACAAAATAATTAATATTTATACAAAATGCAACCCTTTAGGTAAACTAGAGGGTTGTTTTTATTTATGGAATATTAGTGATGATATAAAGTAATCATAGAAAAAATCAAAGCGATGTGATAAAATAATCAATGTAACAGTAAAAAAAGGTTTATAACATTTAGGAGATAAAATAATATGGTTTATTCAATTTTAGATACAGTAAAAGAAACAGAGTCCTTGCTTGCTACCAATGATATTTGTAAAAAAGAGGTACAAAAAGTAATAGGATTACGTAAAAAACTAGAAAATAAAGAAATGACAATATCTGTAATAGGACAGTTTAAAAGGGGAAAGAGTACCTTAGTAAATGGTATTTTGGAAGATGAAATTTTGCCAGTTGGAATTATTCCAGTTACATCAGTTGTGACGACTATCAGATATGGTGAAAAATCGGCTGAAGTTCGGTTCGAAAATGGAGACATTAAAGAGGTTGAATTTGATCAGCTATCAAAATATATAAATGAACAAGAAAACTCAAACAATATTTTGGGTGTTTCATCTGTTGACATACATACTCCTTCTGATTTCTTAAAAGATGGACTTGTGTTTGTGGATACCCCAGGAGTTGGATCAGCTCACAAGCATAATTCAGACATAGCATATTCATTTATGAAAGAGAGTGACGCTGTAATATTTATGCTTTCAGTAGACAGTCCAATTAACGAGATAGAAATAGATTTTCTTCGTAATACAAGAGAATATGCTGCAAAGTTCTATTTTACAGTAAACAAAATAGATATAGTTTCAGAAGAAGAACTTTCTTCATATATGAAATACTGCGAGGATCTGCTTTCAAGATTGATGGATGTAGAAAGTGTACAAATGTTTCCAGTAAGTGCTAGAAGTGGCAGAGGTATAGGTAAACTGGCTGAATGTATAGAGTTTGATTGTAAAAATGAGATAGTAGAGATATTAGAAAACTCTGTTGCTAGAAAACTAAAGGATACGATTACTTGTGCATTATCACAACTTGATTTATACTGGAAAGCCTTGAATATGCCAACCAGAGAGCTTACCGAGAAATTTGATAAAATGTCAGTTTTTCTTGAAGAAATAAAGTCCAAGAGCAAAGACATTGTTTTGGATTGGGATGGTGAAACAGAACTAGAAATATATCTAAATGAGATGAAGTTACAATTAACAACCTTTGTCGAAGAATTATTTAGTATTGAATATCATTACGAAATAGAAGATTCCAAAACTTTTGCAAAAGGAAAATCTAACAAAGAATTTTTACAAGAAGTTCAATTGCTTTGTAAGGACCTTGAATCAAACCTAAATGGAATTTTGCTATATAGAGAAGAAGACGCATACACTGTGGTGCGTAAAATAAGTGATTTGAACAAATTAACACGAAAACTAAGAAAAATTAACAACACATTAATTAGCGAAATGGAGATTTGAGATGAACAGATTATACATGAGGGCAACTGATAAGGGAGAACTAGCGGTAGAGGGATTATTTAAGGATCTTGAAAGAAGAATTATATCAAGCCCTATAGGCCAGTGTCCAGTGGATATGGCGGCATCATTCCTTAGACTTTGTCATGCACAGAGCTGTGGAAAGTGCGTTCCTTGTAGAATAGGACTAGGACAGCTTCAATTGATGCTGGAGGATATTCTTGCCATAGACACAAATCCAGACATAAAAATTCTAAATGAAATCGAAAGAACGGCAAAAGCAATAAAAGCTTCCGCAGATTGCGCCATAGGAACCGAAGCGGCGGGAATGGTTCTAAGTGGATTAAAAGGATTTAGAGATGATTATGAATCACATATTTTAAACCATAGATGCACTGATAATATAATTGATAGAAGACAATCTATTCCATGCGTTGCCATGTGCCCTGCGGGTGTTGATGTTCCAGGTTATACGGCGTTGATATATGCAGGAAGATACGACGATGCAATACGACTAATAAGAAAAGACAATCCGTTCCCAACTGTCTGTGCAATGATTTGCGAACATCCTTGCGAATCAAAATGTAGGAGAACTTTAATTGATGCGCCTATTAATATTAGAGGACTAAAGAGATTTGCTGTTGAGAATTGCTCTAAGGATATTCCTGTTCCTACAAAATTGGACGAAACGGGCAAACATATAGCAGTAATCGGAGGAGGGCCAAGTGGACTAAGTGCGGCTTACTTCCTTTCAATTATGGGACACAAGGTAACTATATTCGAAAAAAGGTCACAACTTGGTGGCATGCTAAGATATGGGATACCAAATTATAGATTGCCAAGAGAAAGGCTGCAATGGGATATTGACGCAATTATTTCTGCTGGAGTTGAATACAAGACAGATTATGATATTGAATCAAAAGAAGCTATACAGGAAATAAAAGAAGGATATGATGCACTATACATTTCCATAGGATCACATAACCACAAAGACATTGGAATACCTGGAGAGTATGCTAAAGGAGTTATTCCGGCAGTAGAAATTCTTAGAAATATTGGCGATAATGCCATGCCTGATTTTAATGGTAAATCGGTTATTGTTATTGGTGGTGGTAATGTTGCCATGGACGTAGCTAGAACTGCTAAAAGGCTGGGTGCCAGCGAGGTTAGTATTGTATACAGAAGAAGAAAAGACGATATGACTGCATTGCCTGATGAAATAAACGGTGCAATTGCAGAAGGTTGCGCTCTATACCAACTAAAGGCTCCGTCAACTATTCAAGTTGGGAAAAGTGGTAATGTTAGGGCTCTTTGGGTTAGACCACAAATAGCTGGTGAATCTGACAAATCAGGCAGACCAAAACCAGAGGATGCAAACGCACCTGAGGAAAAAATACCTTGTGATATTATTATCTCTGCAATCGGTCAAGCTACTGACTTGAAATTCTTTGAGCAGTATGGGATTCCCGTATTTAGGGGCAACATAAAGACTACAAATACCAGTGTTGTTGAAAATGCATCAGGTATATATGCTGGAGGTGATTGTGTAACAGGGCCTTCAACAGTAATAAAAGCTATTGCAGCAGGAAAAGTTGCAGCAGCTAACATCGATACTTTCTTAGGGTATAATCACGAAATAAAATCAGATATTCATATACCTGAACCACTGATTGATGATAAAAAGGCAAGAGGGAGAATTGAACTAAAAGAAAGATATGCAGCTGAAAGAGGTGTTGACTTCAACGAAGTAGAAATTTCTATGACACTTGAGGAAGCCATGACAGAAGCTACTAGATGCTTAAGATGTGATTATCATGGTTACGGATCATTCAGAGGAGGTCGAGAAGCAAAATGGTAAATTTAAAAATAGATGGACAAAAAATATCGGTACAAGAAGGTACAACAATCTTGGATGCAGCAGAAAAAGTAGGCATACATATTCCTCATTTGTGCTTTCTTAAAGAAATAAATGAAATTGGTGCTTGTAGAGTATGTCTTGTTGAGAAAATAGGCATGGAAAAATTAATTACATCATGCAATACTATTGTTGAAGAAGATATGGAGATTTTGACCAATAGTCCAAGGGTAAGAGAGACTAGAAGTGTTAATGTTGAACTAATTTTATCTGACCATGATTGCCATTGTGTAACTTGTGTAAAAAGTGGAAATTGCACATTGCAGAAAATCGCTAATGATATAGGCATAATAAACGTTCCATATGAAAACACTGCGGAAGTAAATAGGTGGGATTTTGATCTTCCTTTGATTAGAGATGCTTCAAAATGTGTAAAATGTATGCGTTGTATTCAGGTTTGCGAAAAAGTTCAAGGCCTAGGCGTTTGGGATATTAGCGGTTCAGGATATAGAACGACGGTGGACACAAAACAGAATAAAAAGTTGACGGACGATGATTGTGCTTTATGTGGACAGTGTATTACTCACTGCCCAGTTGGTGCATTGCGAGAAAGAGATGATAGACATATTTTAAATGATGCTTTTGCAGATCCAAATAAAATAACTATGGTTCAAATTGCACCAGCGGTTAGGACTGCGTGGGGCGAAGGCGTTGGACTTCAAAAGGAAGAATGTACAACAGGGAAACTTGTTAGTGCCCTTAGAAGAATTGGTTTCGACTATATTTTTGACACTACATATGCGGCGGATCTTACTATAATGGAAGAAGGCAGTGAGTTTGTCGAAAGATTTAAAAACAAAAAGGACTATAAATGGCCAATGTTTACGTCTTGTTGTCCAGGATGGGTGAGGTTTGTTAAAACCCAGTATCCAGAATTTATTGGTAATTTATCTACAGCAAAATCACCACAACAGATGTTTGGGGCTATGTCAAAAACGTACATATCGGCAAAATTAGGCATCGATCCCTCAAAAGTGGTTTCTGTGTCAATTATGCCTTGTGTATCAAAGAAGTTTGAGATGACTGTGGAAAATGTAAATTCTGCTGGTCATGGCAATGACATCGATATTGTTCTTACTACTAGAGAATTGGATAGATTAATTCGCGCAGATAGTATTCAGGCGGACGACTTACACGAAGAAGCATTTGATGATATATTCGGTGAAGGCTCAGGAGCAGGAGTTATTTTTGGTGCTACTGGTGGAGTAATGGAAGCTGCCCTTAGAAGTGCATACTTTTTACTGTCAGGGGAAAACCCAAAACCAGATAGTTTTAAATCTGTTCGTGGTATGGACGGTTGGAAGGAAGCCACTTTTGCAATGAAGGGTATAAACGTTAAGGTGGCAATAACTAGTGGACTTTCTAACGCAAGGAAGTTACTGGAAGCACTAAAAGCTGGAGAAGTAGAATATGATTTTGTTGAAGTTATGGCTTGCCCAGGTGGCTGTGTAGGCGGTGGTGGTCAACCAACAAAAGATGGATGCGAATTTGCTTTTCCAAGAAGTGAAATGCTGTATGGACTTGATAAATGGTCATCACAAAGATTTTCTCATGAGAACAAAGCTGTCCAACTTACTTATGAAGAGTTTTTGGGTGAGCCAAATTCCAAAGAAGCACATCGCTTGTTACATACCAATATAAAGGAATGGGACTTGGATTTGTAAAATTAAATATTAAAAGCTATTGACTCTCACCTTACGTCATAGTATAGAATGTAATTATATTAGATAAAGAGGTGATTAATTTGAAAATAAATGAAGTGGCTAAGTTGACTGGTGTTACAGTTAGAACTCTTCATTATTATGATGAAATTGGATTGTTAAAACCAAGCAAAGTTACTGATGCCGGTTATCGTATTTACGATGAAAAGGCTATGGAAACATTGCAACAAATTTTGTTTTTTAGGGAACTTGAGTTTCCATTAAATGAAATCAAGGGAATAATGTCAAATCCAAATTATAATAGGGAAGACACTCTACTAAAACATAGAGAACTTTTGACTCAAAAGCGCAATAGGTTGGATAAATTAATATCTCTTTTGGAAAAAAATATAAAAGGAGATAGAAAAATGAGTTTTAAAGAATTCGATACGACTGAGATTGAGGAAAATAAAAAGAAATATGCTGACGAAGCCAAGTGCAGATGGGGAGAAACTGATGCATACAATGAGAGTCAAAAAAAGACCAGCGCATATGGAGAAAAGGAATGGAAATTGATTAGTACTGAACAAAATGATATTTTAAAGGCGTTTGGTGATTGTAGACATCTTGATGCAGGTTGCGATGAAGTACAAAACTTGGTGAAACGTTGGCAGAACCACATCACTAACAGCTTTTACGATTGTACAAAAGAGATACTTTCAGGACTTGGATTAATGTATGTTAATGACGAAAGATTTTTATCAAATATAGATAAAAATGGCAAGGGAACTGCGGCATTTTTGTCAAAGGCAATAGAAATTTATTGTAAATAAGAAAAGTAAACTTGTTAAAAAAGGAAGATAGTAATCTATAAAACGATTATTATCTTCCTTTTGAAATTTTGATTATTGGTTTATAAAATAGTGTTATTTATTAGTTCTTTTGCATTGTCTCTTGTGGTTTCAGATATTTTAGTACCGCCCAAAAGCCTTGCAATTTCATTAATTTTTTCGTTTTCAGATAGTTTCTCAACGATTGTGTAAGTCTTCTGCTCATCGGATTCTTTGTGGATTCGGTAATTGTAATTGCCATACGCAGCGATTTGAGCAAGATGAGTGATACATATTACTTGGTGATCCATGGAAATTTCTTGTAATTTTTTACCTACGATGCTTGCAGTAACGCCACTGACACCACTATCAATTTCATCAAATATCATAGTAGGAATATTGTCGTAGGAACAAGTAATATTCTTGAATGCCAGCATAATCCTTGAAATTTCACCACCGGAAGCAATTTTAATTAATGGTTTTAGTGGTTCACCTTTGTTAGTGGAAATTAATATCTCTACTAGGTCATTACCATTTTGCAGAAAAGCTGGTGGGTTGGAAAACTGTATTTTTAGCTTGGAATCATGAAAGTTTAGATCATGAAGTTCAGCTTCTATCTTTGTTTCTAGTTCAGCAGCACTTTCTTTTCTCAGCTCAGTCAAAATTGTGCTTTGGGAAGTAAGGTGGGCAAATTTTTCAGCCACTTCTTTCTCAAGTGAATCTTTTAGTTGATCAAAATTATTAATTTGCTCAAGATCCAGAGCAATTCTGTCTCTATATTCCAAAATTGCGGGGATATCGTGACCATATTTTTTCTTTAAATTATCAATTAAATCAAGACGACTAATTGCGTTATCAAGGTCATCAGGCGAGAAGGATACACCATCTCTCAATTCTCTGATAGTAGAGGAAAGGTCTTCTAGTCTATAATATATGTCCTTGAATTCAGCTGATACAGAGGTTAGGTTACTTGAATAACTCTCAATATCTTCGATGCTATGTAGACTATTGCTAAGTGATGATAAAATAGAATAATCCTCGTCTGAAAGAGCAGAATAAGTTGATTCCAAGGCACTAAATATTTTCTCACTGTTCTGGAGAAGGGAAATAGTTTCCTCAAGGGATTTGTCTTCATCAATTAAAAGCTTTGCATTGTCTATTTCTTTTACTTCATATTCGTAGAAATCTCTTTTTTTAATATTTTCTTGCTCAAGAGTAAGGAGCTTGTTGAGTCTTGATTTTGCATCGTTGTATTGTGCAAAAATCTCATTAAAAAAGTCCCTTGCAGGCTTAATCAAATCAAGATGATAGTTATCTACCAAATTAATGTGATTTTCTCCATTTAAAAGGGACTGATTATCGTATTGACCATGAATATCAGCTAATTTTTTGCAAGTTTCATTAAGTTGACCTAAGGTGATAAGTTCACCATTTAACTTACACAGATTTTTACCGTTGGAAGATACTTCTCTGGTAATGATAATTTCCTCGTTGTTTAAATCGCCAGCCAGTTGCACTATAGCTTTGTCAGTACCAGTTCTTACATATGAAGAATCTGCTCTACTGCCAAGGGCAAGGCTAATGGCTTCCACAACAATAGACTTACCGGCTCCAGTTTCACCAGTAATAATGTTAAGTCCATTTTCGAAATCTATTTCTGTATTTTCAATAATTGCAAAATTGCTAATACTAATGTGATTTATCATTCTTGTTTGTTCCTCATAATTAACATATCACTAAAGATAGAAAGTATATCGTCTACATTTTCTTCTTTATCAACGACCAAAAGCAGTGTGTTATCACCTGCGACTGAGCCAACTACGTGTGGAAGTGCTATACAATCTATTGCTTCGCCGGCAGCAGGGCCACATCCTGACAAGGTTTTTATTACAATCAGGTTGCTGGCAGATGCAAAGGAAACGATAGTTTCTCTAAATATTTTTACAAATCTATCGGAAATAGGGGCATCTTTGCCAACACCAACGGCGTATTTATATCTTCCCGAAGAAGACAGTATTTTTATTAACTGTAATTCTTTTATATCTCTGGAAATTGTAGCTTGTGTTACTTCAAAACCACTGGCTTTTAACATTGAAGCTAATTTTTCTTGAGTTTCAATTTCGTTATTAGCAATTAGTTCTAATATTTTGTTTTGCCTTGAATACCGCATGATAATCTCCTTATAAATAAATAATTTGGATATGATTTTCTGTTAGGGGTATGTGTGTGTTAAACCATCAATTCGTTAAATTTAGGGTTTAATATAAAATCTAGGTATAATATTCATATAACTTGTTAGTTATATAAATATTATACCATAAATTTATATAATTTATGGTATAATTCGCCACATGGCGTCTGCCGTGCATAAGATCAAAGTATAATATCCAC
>JAVXAG010000015.1:21385-23057 GCA_036660615.1 Anaerovoracaceae bacterium | reverse complement strand
ATTTTGGGTAACAACTCATTAACTGATAATCAGAATCGTTATCACTTATCGCTGTAATTAGAGGCCGAAAAAAATATAGATGAAATCTGCTGTGGATAAAATCAACGTGTTTATATGTAAATCGCATGTGGGCAATTTGTCCACATTTTGTAAGTATTTTGTTTTTGCTTATGGAAATTCAAAAGATAATACCTTGACCAAGTCTACTATTAGTTTTATGATATTACTAGTTAACAACAGTTTATACAGAAAGAAGGTATGAAAATGGAACAAAAAACAATAACAACTGAAATGGTACTAGAAAAATTTCATCAAGGATTTGACTGCTCTCAGGTAGTTCTTGCTTATGCAAGCAATAAGCTTGGAATTGACGAGGAAACTGCTTTGAAAGTGGCTTCTCCTTTTGGTGGCGGAATGTGGCATGGAGAAACTTGTGGCTGTGTAACTGGCGCACTTATGGCAATTGGTCTAAAGTATGGTCACGCTGTTGCTGGTGATCAAGCGACAAAAAACAATATGTTACAAAAAAAGGCTGAATTTGAATCTGCATTCAAGACAGCTGAAGGAAGTTGCCTTTGTCGCGATTTATTAAATCACGATCTAAGCATTCCCGGTGAACTTCAAAAGGTAATGGAAGAAAATCTTTTCGCTACTGTCTGTGCAAAAGCTGTTTGCTCCGCATGCGAAATATTGGATGGGATTTTATAATTATGACATCTGATTTGATTTTAAATTCAAAGAAAAAATGTCTGTCTGGGGAAAGTCTAACAAGATCTGAGATTATCTCTTTGTTAGAAATTCCTCTTGGCAGCAATGACGATAAACTACTTCGAAAAACAGCAAAAGAAGTCAGCCACACTTTAACTCATAGCTCCGCCTACATATGGAGTGCTGTTGGTGCAGATTATGCACCTTGCACTATGAACTGTGATTTTTGCTCTCTAGGTGAAAAATGGGGAATTATCAAAGATTCAAAGATTTTTTCTGACGATGAAATCATTGCGTCTATCAACAGTTTCGTAACTAGTGGCGCGCGCTTTGTCGTACTGCGAACAACTGAATTTTACAGTATTGACACATTAATTGCATTAGTCAAGAAAATTAGAGCTGAGGTCACTGGCAAATATGAAATTATTTTGAATACTGGTGAATTTGATATAGAATTTGCTGAGAAAATGTACAAAAATGGTGTAGATGGCGTATACCACGCACTTAGAATTGGCGAAGGATCGGACACTCCTTTTGACCCAAACGCTCGAATTGCAACAATGAACAGTGTCTGCCAATCTCCGCTAAAGCTAATCAGCTTAGTTGAACCTATTGGCATAGAACATACAAATGAACAAATCGCAGATTTATTTCAAACAATGTTGCAATACAAACCTGAAATTTCTGGTGCAATGGCTCGTTTTCCAGTAGACGGAACGCCTCTAGGCAAACTGCCAATGCTCAGTGAAAGCCGACTTGCCCAAATCATTGCCGTCTTACGACTAAGTGGTGGCAACATCGTGTCAGATATTTGTGTTCATCCTGCTTCTAAGGAAGCCTTGGAAAGTGGTGCAAATGTTGTAGTGGTCGAAAAAGGCGCAATACCTCGCGACAACAAAATTTCTGATATGGAGTGGAGCGACTTTTCTATAGATACAGCAAAAGATCTCTTGACCAGTTGCGG
>JAVXAG010000015.1:17552-21285 GCA_036660615.1 Anaerovoracaceae bacterium | reverse complement strand
TTGGTTATTTGCCTGATTGCTGGTTCTTTTTATCATATTCTTTTGCGCCAGGGGCGTTTTTGAATAGACTTAAAAGCTTGTAAGTAACTGCAATAAAGCCTTTGTCGATGTAACCCAAAATTGCAAGTACGCCATTTACTAACATCATAAACACTTTGTACAGAGATTCAATAACCCAGTCATACCCTTTTGATATAGGTTTGCTTGAGAATACCAGCACACAAAGAGATGCAAAAGCAAAGATTAAAATATAGTAAACTACAGTGTTTTCAGGGAATATGCCAAAAGTGATTCCATGTTTTTTGATTTCATATCTTACAATCAAATGCAAAACATAAACCGGCATAGTGTTCATTCCAACATAAGCCACATAGTTCATTTTGTTAGGCAAAATGTTGACCATTAGGACAATCCACGCACATGCAAGCACAAAAATCATAATCCTTCCGATGATGTCCATATACCAAGAAACCCCCACCTCAGCAGCCGGACTCTTTAATAGATAATAGCCCACTGGAAGTTTGACTACAAATGCCAAATATGCTGAAATGCCAAGTAAAACAATTCCAAGAATCCAACATTGCCAGTTCTTTAGAGTTTGAATAATCTTTAGGTGATCGCCGTTGCAGTAATATCCAATTAAAAAGAATGGGAAATACGAAACTATTCGTCCCAATGCCCAGGTATCAGAGAACTGCGCTACTTGACCTGCCGTCAAGTAGATTACCATACTTATTGCAAAAATGTGAGGTATTCTAATATACTCCTTTAAGAAAAATCTATAAAAGAATAACGCAAATAAATACCACAACGCAAAAGGTGGCATATCAAAATAGAAATGTGCCTTTCCCCATATTATGTAACGCACACAGAAGAAAAACGGCGTGCAAACCCAAAGGGGCCACAGAAATGTTTTGAATGCTGTTTGCTTTGCCCTATCAGGTTTCTTCGAAAAATATCCTGACAAAAATACAAATGCCTGCATTACAAATACATTTATAGTAATGTAAATTATTCCGCTTAGAGAGTCTTGGTGAAAAGATCCCGCTACCCTTGTAAAATGAGAAATCGGAATCGCCCACATACATAACCCTCTAAAAGTATCAAACATATAATCTCTTTGTTTTATCTGTTCCATCGTTTATTTCTTTGCCCAGCCCATAGCGCATTTTACTGCTTTGTCCCAGCCAGTCAAAAGTTCCTTTCTATTATTATTTTCCATATCTGGATCAAATGTTTTATCAATTTGCCAATTATTTATAACGTCCTCTTTATTCTCCCAGTATCCTGTGGCAAGACCAGCCAAATATGCCGCTCCAAGAGAAGTGGTTTCAATACATTTTGGTCTTAGAACCTGCCTGTCCAAGATATCAGCCTGAAACTGCATCAAAAAATTATTTGCACAAGCACCACCATCCACTTTAAGTGTAACCAACTCTTTTCCCATATCAGACGACATGGCTTTTAGCAGGTCATTACACTGATAAGCCAGTGATTCCAACGTTGCTCTCACTAAATGGTTTTTATTTACGCCTCTAGTTATTCCGAGAACCGCACCTCTTGCGTAAGGATCCCAGTATGGCGCGCCCATTCCAACAAAAGCCGGAACCACATAAACACCATTTGAATCCGTCACTGCATTGGCCATTGCCTCAGAGTCAGAAGCCTTTTTTAATATTTCAAGGCCGTCCCTTAGCCACTGAATTGCCGCACCGCAAACAAACACCGAACCTTCCAAAGCATAGTTGACTTTTCCATCTATTCCCCAAGCAATAGTAGTCAAAAGACCATTCTTTGAAAATACCGGTTTTTCGCCAGTATTTAGAAGTAGGAAGCACCCCGTTCCATAAGTATTTTTTGCTTCGCCTGCAGTAAAGCAAGTTTGTCCAAACAGCGCCGCCTGTTGATCCCCTGCCGCTCCTGCGATTTTTATTGGTCCACTAAACAGTCCCTCTTGAGTCTGCCCATAAACACAACTTGATGGTTTTGGAGTAGGAAGCATTTGCCTTGGAATATCAAGAATTTCCAGTAGTTCATCGTCCCAGTCCAAAGTGTTAATATTAAACATCATAGTCCTAGACGCATTGCTATAATCCGTCACATGAACTTTGCCGCCAGTCATTTTCCAAATCAGCCAGGTTTCCACAGTTCCAAATAATAAGTCGCCAGCCTCAGCTTTTTGCCTTGCGCCTTCTACGTTATCAAGAATCCATTTTAGCTTCGTACCACTAAAATATGCATCAATTAATAGTCCAGTCTTTTCTCTTATTTTCTCAGTCAAGCCCTTTGCCTTTAGAGTATCGCAATATTCCGCCGTCCTTCTGCACTGCCAAACTATTGCGTTATATACAGGTTCACCAGTGTTTTTATCCCAAACTATTGTAGTTTCTCTTTGGTTAGTGATTCCAATAGCTTCAATGTTTTTGTAACCAGCGCCGATTTGCAATAGTGCCTCATGAGCAACTGTCATCTGCGTCGACCAAATCTCGTTTGCATCATGCTCAACCCACCCTTGTTTTGGGTAAATTTGAGTAAACTCTTTTTGCGCCACACTGATCATCTCGCCTTTTTTATCATAGATAATGCATCTTGAACTTGTAGTTCCTTGATCTAGTGCAAGTATGTACTTTTTCATGCCACTTACCTCTCTTTATACAAATACTGCCATTATTTTATTACTAATATCAATACCTTCTTCAGAAAGTCTTAATTTGTTATCTTCTTCTATTATATAGCCTCTATCAAAAAATGGCTGAAGCTCTGTTTTTCTATCTCCAAAAGCCTGCCAAAAATTTTGTCCATATCTCTGCTGAAATTCAGTCAAACTTATTCCTTGAGTCTTTCTCAGCCCTGTAAATACATATTCTGACATATTGTCCTCAGGCGAATTTATGTGTCTTTCTTTTTGCAACAGCTCATCTGCATCAAATCCAGTAAAGAACCTGCTCCCCTGAATATATGAGTGGGCGTCCAATCCAATTCCCAGATAATCTTCCATTGACCAATATTTCAAATTGTGCCTGCATTGATAACCTGCTTTTGCGCAGTTGGAAATTTCATAGTGTTGGTACCCAGCTTCTTTAAGTTTTTTTATTGCCAAATGGTACATCTGTCTATCCACATCATCAGGTATCTGGTCGATTTCTCCATTCTTGAACATCTCAAAAAATGGTGTCCCTTCTTCAATCTGCAAGCTATAAAACGAAATATGTTCAGGTCCAATGTCTATTGCCTGTTCCAATGTGTTCTCCCAAATTTCCAATGTATGGTTTGGAATGGCAAACATCAAGTCAATGTTAATGTTGTCAAACCCACACTCTCTAGCAAGTGCAAAGTTTTCTCTAAAATCATCTGCTGTATGAATCCGTCCAAGGTTTTTTAACATAATATCGTCAAATGATTGAACTCCAATGCTAAGTCTATTTACTCCCACTTTTTTATAGGTCAAAAGTTTTTCTCTAGTCAAAGTCTTGGGATTTGCTTCCATAGTTATCTCTGTATCAATGTCTAACTCAAAATTTTCATATATGGCTACCATTATTTTTTCTATTAGATATGGCTCCAAAATCGATGGTGTCCCTCCGCCAATAAAAACGGTATTGACTTTATAACTATTTCTATATTGATTTCCATATTTCTTTATTTCTTCAATTAATTTGTCTACATATTCTCTGTGTTTTGTTTCATCAACGTCTGCAAAGGAAGTAAACCCGCAGTATTTGCATTTTGCAAC
>JAVXAG010000015.1:0-17452 GCA_036660615.1 Anaerovoracaceae bacterium | reverse complement strand
ACAATGCCCACTCTGGTCATTGTCGCAATGTTTATTTGTTCTCATCGTACTTCAACACTGCTGTAAAAGCCTCTTGTGGAACTTCAACTGTTCCGAACTGTCTCATACGTTTCTTACCTTCTTTTTGTTTTTCAAGAAGTTTCTTTTTACGTGAAATATCTCCACCATAACATTTTGATATTACGTCTTTTCTATATGCCCTTACCGTAGAACGGGCGATAACCTTTAGACCAATTGATGCCTGAATTGGCACTTCAAATTGGTGCATTGGAATAATATCCTTTAGCTTTTCACAGACAAACTTGCCTCTAGCATAAGCCTTTGACTCGTGGACAATCATGGAAAATGCGTCAACTAATTCCTTGTTCAATAGAATATCCATTTTGACTACATTTGATTTTTCGTATCTTATAAATTCATAATCCAGAGAGCCGTAACCCCTTGTCTTTGATTTTAGCGCGTCAAAGAAATCGTATATTACTTCATTTAGAGGAATTTCATAATGAAGCTGTACTCTAGTTTCCGTAATGTATTCCATGTGCATCATCTTGCCCCTACGCTCTTGGCAAAGTTCCATAATTGAGCCAACATATTCCTTAGGAATCATTATGTCCGCCTTTACGATAGGTTCCTCAATGTGGTCAACAGTGATTAAGTCAGGTAGATTCGATGGGTTTTGAATCATTTGAATGGTTCCATCATTCATTACTACCTTGTAAATTACACTAGGTGACGTGGTGATAACTGCTAAATCAAATTCCCTTTCCAGTCTTTCTACAATTATTTCCATGTGCAGAAGTCCAAGAAAACCGCATCTAAATCCAAAGCCTAAGGCTGCGGAAGTTTCTGGTTCAAACAAGAAAGCAGCATCATTAACTTGAAGTTTTTCTAGAGCATCTTTTACTCCACCATATTTTTCGCCGTCTGCCGGATAAATACCACAGTAAACCATAGATTGTACTTTTTTGTATCCTGGCAATACTTCATCTGTTGGATTATTATCAAGAGTAATAGTGTCGCCGACTCTAGCATCAGATACCTGTTTTATACTTCCGCATATGTATCCAACTTCACCTGCACGCAAAAACTTTGTTGGCACATGGTTTGGTGCCATGACGCCCACTTCCGTTACTTCGTATTTTTTCTTTGTATTGATAAGGCGAATAACATCACCTTTTTTAACTTGTCCTTTGAAAATCCTTGTATAGATAACTACCCCTTTGTAATTATCATAAAAAGAGTCAAATATCAATGCTTGTAATTTGTCGTTAATGTCGCCTGTTGGTGCAGGCACTTTTTGTACAATTTGTTCAAGCAACTGGTCAATTCCTATACCTTCTTTGGCTGAAACCAACGGAGCGTCAGAGGCATCAAGACCTATAACCTCTTCAATTTCCTCTTTTATCTCATCTGGCCTAGCACTAGGCAAATCAATCTTGTTTAAAACTGGAACAATTTCCAAATCTTCCTCTAAGGCAAGATATAGGTTTGCCAAAGTTTGTGCCTCAACTCCTTGAGTTGCGTCAACTATTAGCACTGCCCCTTCACAGGCAGCCAAACTTCTCGATACCTCGTATGTAAAGTCTACATGTCCCGGTGTATCAATCAAATTAAAAATGTACTCTTGTCCATCTTTTGCGTTATATACAAGCCTTGTTGCCTGCAATTTTATTGTGATTCCTCGTTCCCTTTCGAGATCCATATTGTCAAGGAATTGTTCTTTCATATCTCTGTGCGCCACAAGACCGGTATTCTCAATAATTCTATCCGCCAATGTGGATTTGCCATGGTCGATGTGTGCAATGATACTAAAATTTCTTATATATTTTTGGTATTCCATTTTTCCCTCGCTTATTCTAAACTACGTCACCTTATATTCTAATCTATATAAGCACAATTATCAATCAAAATATCTCAAACTTCGCCATAACTCCACCTGAACCTGTCATTTCAAAACACTGGTTGTCCACCTGAAGAATTGCAAGTGTTCCAATAAAAAATATCGTGAACACCATAAACCATTTTAGAAACTTTTTCATTTGTTTTTTCCTCTACTTTCCAAGTTACTCCAACGCCTTTGCCATGATTTTTCCATAAATCGCAGCACAATTTCTTGCCTCTTTTATATTGTTCCTATTATTGCCTATTTCTATCAAAATTGATTTGCCACATAATTCTTGATTATAGCTGTATGGCCTTTCTAGAATTTCACCAGTATAACCACCATAGCCTTTGGCTCCGATTTCATTCATCTCCACTAAAAACTTTTTACTTTTGTTGTAGTTGGCAGTTCCCGTACTTATGACATAGGAATAAACAGAGCAATCCTTTCCACCGACTTGCCATGTAGGGCCTTGAACCTTGGCAGCAGTGGCATCTCTATGCAAATCAATAATGCACTCAATTGACGGATATTTTTTTAGAATCTCTGAAATGGTCTCAAAACTTCTGGTATAGGCATCGTTGTATGAAGGGTTATCGTGAATGATTTTATTGTGAATTACCGATATCCCCTCTTGTTCCAAACTTTTTTTGAGAACTTCACCGACTTCTCTTACAGTATCTTTTTCTTTGGTTGTGTGATAATTTCCTGCTGATGAAGGCAGGTAAGATTCTGTTGCGTGAGTATGGTAAATAAGCACCTTCGGTTTCCCTGTAGGTGTCTTTGTCTCTTTTTCCAGAGGCTCTTCCTCGTCCTTCTCTTTTTCACCTTCAACTCGTTCCGCAGAAGAAAAATCTATTTTCATAGATGGATAAGCCGTCGCCAAACAAAGAGCGCTGACTTTTTCCCCTGAAAGATTTATTCCGAAAAGCCCCGTTCTCTCCGCATCTTTTGGTATTCCGCCAATAGAAAAGCATATGGTCAGAAAATATATAAACACAAACAAAAGTATTAATCCCTTTTTATTCATAGTCCCCCCTTAATGTACTCTATGAGTATATGCCGGGATGCACAGTTATATTAATTCCATTTGCAATAATATCGGAAAATTCTTTTATGATTAGGTCAATGTCCGTTGAAGTTACAATCATTTCAAAGTCTTTGCCACCTAAATATTTTTCTATTTGTTCCTCATCAAATTGTGATTCTGACAAAGCATCTATTATTAGTGTCTTTGAATCAATGACTGTGGGTACACCTATAGCGATAACTTTTACTCCAAGGGTTTCTTTGTTAAGCTGTTTTCTATTGTTTCCCATACCCGCTCCTGGTGAAATTCCCGTATCACATATTTGAATTGTGGTGCTTACCCTGTCTATGTTCTTTGCCGCCAAAGAGTCAATTACCACAACTACTTCTGGTTTGGACAAAGCCACCACTTTTTCTATTAACTCTGCTGTTTCTATTCCTGTAGTTCCAGTAACTCCCGGTGCTATTCCACAAATATTGCCGTATTGGTCATCTCCGTCACACTGAAATATGCGGAACAAATGACTGGTTATTTTCACTTTTGACAAAGCAAAAGGGCCTAGACTGTCAGGTGTCACTTTTTCATTTCCAAGACCTACTACAAGTGCCTTGAAATTGTAGTGGAATTTCATCATCTTTTTTAGTTCCTCTGCCAAGGCTTTTGCACTGCGTTCTTTTATATGGTCTTTTTCTTCCAAAATCCCATTTATTTCCAAAGTAATATAGTTTCCCATTGGCTTTCCAAGTGATGCCTCACCATTGGGATTTGTTATTTGAATTCTAGTTGCAACTATGTCTTCATCGTATTCTTTTTTATCCAAAATAACCCCATCAATGTTGCCAATATTGTTCCCTGCGTCATTTCTGGCTTCGTCGTATTGTTCCATATTTTCTATGGCCAAATCTGTTCTGTATTTCATTTTTTACCTCTTTCTTATCTTTTTTCTTTGCTTGTCCTATTTTTTATTGAATTTTCTATCTAAATCCTATTTTCCCCTTGCAATTTGAGTTTTATTCAAGTATACTTATATGTGCGAATTTAGCTAAAAAAATGCTAAAAATATGATAAAAGTGGGGTGAATACACATGGCAAATATTAAATCCGCAAAAAAAAGAATCAGAGTTATTGATAAGAAAACTTTACGAAACAAAAGAGTTAAAGGACATCTTAAAGCTATTCTAAAAAACTTCGAAGCTGCTTTAGTAGCTGGAGATTTAGATCTTGCTGCAGAAAAATTAGCTTTAGCTGAAAAAAGACTAATGCAAGCTGCTGCAAAGCATACGATCCATAAGAACGCTGCTGCAAGAAAAGTTTCTAGATTAACAAAAAGATTCAACGCTGCAAAAGCAGCAAAGTAAGTCTCACCCGTCCCCACCAGTGTATAAGTTAAATACACATGCTATGAGCAGAGAAACAAAAACGATGGAATGTGTCTCCCATCGTTTTTTCTATAGCTTTTATTAATTTGAAAGGAAGTAATTTTTATGAGTAACCACATTGCAATCGACAGTACAAAAGGCTTAATAGCCAAAACAGTTTTGATGCCTGGCGATCCGTTGCGTGCAAAATTTATTGCAGAAAACTTTTTAGATTCTGCTGTCCTTTATAGCGAAGTCAGAGGGATGTACGGATATACCGGTACTTACAAAGGTGTTCCTGTTTCCGTTCAAGGTAGCGGTATGGGTATGCCGTCAATGGGCATATACTCTTGGGAGCTTATTACTGAATATGGCGTAGAAAATCTTATTAGAATCGGAACTGCTGGTTCTTTTCATAAGGATATCGATGTTGGTGACATAGTTGTCAGTTTGGCAACTTCAACTGACTCAAACTATTCTCATGCGTTTAAGGTTCCTGGTCAATTCTCACCTTGTGCAAGTTATGAACTTTTGCAAAAGGTTCAAGCTGCCAGCTCCGAGAATCAAATCAATTTCAAGGCAGGTAACACTGTTTCTTGTGATGTCTTTTATGAGCTTGGCGACCAATGGTGGAAACCTTGGGCTTCTATGGGCGTAATGGCGGTTGAAATGGAAGCTGCTGCTCTATATATGAATGCAGCCTACAACAACGTAAATGCCCTTGCAATGATGACCATCAGCGACCATTTTGTTACTGGCGAGAAGTCAACTATTGAAGAACGTCAAACGGCATTTACCGATATGATGAAATTAGCCTTGGAAGCAGCAATAAAATAGATGTAGACAATATATATGTAGACGATATATAAATTGAAAACGTAAATACCCATTTGAAAATACAATTTTCTTTGAGTGTTTACGTTTTTTAGTTTTTTGCGATTGTTAGTCAAATAGTGCTGATGATGAAAACTCAGTTCCACCACCAGCACCAAAGAGTATAGAAATTTTTATCCTAATAATTTGTGTACTGCTTTTCTTGCAGCAACATGGTCGCCCATCCAAGGTTCTCTGCCATCTTGTCTATACATATATTCTTCATCGCCTTTGCCAAGGATTAGTATGCAGTCACCTTTTTTAGCGCCATTGATTGCTTCCTCAATAGCTTGATATCTATTGGGGATATAGACATTCTCAGTATTTGTAATGCCTGAACGGATTTCCTCTGCGATTTCATCAGCCTTCTCCGTCCTTGGATCTTCCTCAGTCACTATAACCTTGTCACAGTACTTTCCGGCTATACTGCCAAGAACACTACGTTTTGCCTTGTCCCTTTTGCCAGCGCAACCGAAGACCGCAACAATGCTATTTCCCTTTGGTGTAATAGCTTTTCCGTATTCAAAAACTTTTTCAAAGCCGTCTGGAGTATGGGCATAGTCCACAATCAAATTAAATGATTGCCCTTCATTGATTTTTTCCATTCTGCCATCAATCTGACTCAACCTACAAACTTTCAAGACAATTTCATCAAGTGGTATTCCGGACTGATGTACTGCTGCCATAGCACCCATTAAGTTGTATACATTATATCTTGCCACCAAATTTGTCGTAACTATATAATCCTGTCCTTGGAAGGTCAAAGTGAATTTTGTTCCATCAGGTGTCATTACGATATTGGTTGCTCTGTAATCTGCCTCATTATCAATTCCATAGCTTACATATTTAGCAGGACAACATTTTTCAAGTTCTTCATAACTAATGTCGTCCCTATTCAAAATGGCCGTTGCTCCAAGTTTAAGGTTTCTAAAAAGCAATTTCTTTGCTTCAAAATAGTTTTCCATGGTTTTATGAAAATCCAAGTGGTCATAAGTCAAATTTGTAAATATTCCATAGTCAAAATCCACAGTGTCAACTCTGCCCAAAGCTAGTCCATGAGAGCTAACCTCAATTGCAACTGCTTTCATTCCATGGTCAACCATATCTTTTAGGTTACTATGAATAACAATTGGATCCGGTGTTGTCAAGTCCGGTGCCTTTACCACGTCTCCGTAGCTTATGGCAATTGTTCCAATATATCCACATGGTTTGTAGCTGGACATTATATCCTTTATTATATTGGCGGTGGAAGTCTTTCCATTTGTTCCGGTAATGCCGAACACTGTCATTTTTCTGCTAGGTTGTCCAAAAAATAAGTCGCTGACATCATTGATCATCTTGTTCATATCAGCTACTTTTATATACGCAATCCCTGGCTGTTCACTGCTGATATCCTTTGTGTGAACAATAGCTATTGCACCATTTTTTATTGCTGAATCCACAAATTTGTGGCCATCATTTTCTAGTCCTTCAACACAGAAAAACATATAGTTTTTTTGTGCTTTTCTCGAATCTATACAGAGTCCCTCAATCTCTAGATTTGGGGCTCCTTCAAACATCTTTGATAATAACATTTTGCATCTCCTTGTACATGTATTCTGATAAAAACATTATATAATTTTATTATACCACTGTCAAAAGGTATTATACAAAAAGGAGCTTTGTAGTGTGAATTATCACCGTACAAAGCTCCTTTATTTGCTTTTTCATCAATTGTTTCAATAACTTTTTAACTGAGTTTTTATTATTCTTTTATGACTACTTCTTCGATATCATCTTCCATTTTGCATCCATCGCAAGTATCTTCTGTACAGCACTGACAGTCGTCATCATAACATTCAAAAAGTTCATCGTCAAGGTACTCATCGTACTCTGCATTTCTAACTATCTTTGCAAATCCAATGCAAAGAAGGCTTCCTACATATCCGCCCACTAACAAGTTAAATCCTAAAATCGTAATTATGACACCTATCAAAACGTCTGGGTCTGACCATCCGTAACTGATAAATGTTGCGATTTGCCCAATTCCTGCTACTAATAGCAAGACACCAAAGATTGCAAATATAATCGCTAAGCATTTTGTAATGCGTTCAATTTTTCTGCTTGTATTACCAAATAATACTTCGTCTAATTTTTTTAACATATTTTCCTCCAAATAAGTATTTCTTAATTCTTCTACTATCTTACCCCATTTTTTGCCATATGTAAACCCTCCTAGCTTGTTCTTTTCTTGAAGATTTAGTGATAATCTTGCCAATATGAAAAAAATCTGTCATAATAGTCTATATTAAAATACATTACATCGGAAAGGAATTAAGATATGAGCGATTATAAAATAGAAACAACCTGCGTCCAAGGTGGTTACCATCCAGAAAATGGAGAGCCAAGGCAAATTCCAATTATTCAAAGTACAACTTTCAAATACGATACAAGTGAAGAGATGGGGAAACTCTTTGATTTAGAAACTGAAGGATATTTTTATTCAAGAGTTCAGAATCCCACAAATGATGCTGTTGCTGCAAAAATATGTGAAATGGAAGGCGGTTCTGCGGCTATGCTAGTTTCATCGGGACAAGCTGCCTCTTTCTATTCAGTTTTTAATATTGCCTCTAACGGAGATCATGTGGTTTCTTCTTCTTCAATTTATGGCGGAACTTACAATTTATTTGCTGTTACTATGAAACGTATGGGAATTGAATTTACTTTTGTTTCCCCTGACTGCACTGATGAAGAATTAAATGCTGCTTTTAGACCAAACACAAAGGCTGTCTTTGGTGAAACTATTGCCAACCCAGCTTTGACGGTTCTTGATATAGAAAAATTTGCAAAGGCTGCTCACAGCCATGGTGTTCCTCTAATAATGGATAACACTTTTGCTACTCCAGTAAACTGCAGGCCTTTTCAGTGGGGTGCGGATATCGTAACTCACTCAACTACAAAATATATGGACGGCCATGGCGCAACTGTTGGTGGCTGTATCGTTGACTCCGGCAACTTTGATTGGACAAAATATCCTGAAAAATTCGCTGGACTTTGCACTCCTGACGAAAGTTACCATGGTGTTACATATACTGAACGTTTCGGCATTGGCGGTGCATACATCACAAAGGCAAGTGTACAGTTAATGCGTGATTTTGGCTCTGTGCCATCTCCACAAAATTCATTTATCTTGAATCTTGGACTAGAAAGTCTTCACGTTCGTGTCCAAAGGCACTGTGAAAATGCGCAGAAGGTTGCTGAGTTTCTTCAATCAAACGACAAGATTGCATGGGTAAGTTACCCTGGTCTAAAAAATGATAAATACTATCAAGTTGCTCAAAAGTATTTGCCAAATGGTGTTTGTGGTGTAATCAGTTTTGGAGTAAAGGGTGGTCGCCAAGCGGCTTCTGACTTTATGAAAGGCCTTAAGATTGCTGCCATAGAAACTCACGTTGCAGATGCAAGGACTTGTTGTCTTCACCCTGCCAGCTCAACTCATCGTCAAATGAATGATGAAGAATTAATAGCAGCTGGTGTCCCTGGAGATTTGGTAAGATTGTCATGTGGCCTAGAAAATGCAGATGATTTGATTGCCGATGTAAAACACGCTCTCGACTGCTTAAAGTAATAAAATAAAGCCTCCACAGTTAATCATTCTAAAAATGTGTTTCTGTGAAGGCTTTTTTAATTTGCTTATTTATGTGCGCTCTGTAATACTTTTACAAAACCATCTAAATCAGTTGCATCTGGATGTCCAATACCTGCTTTGTATTTTTCAAAAAACATCTTAATTTTCTCATCTTCTGGATTTTCTTTTAACATACTTTCGTAGCGTTGTCCAATCATCTCTGGCATTTCGCCCTGGCAAACATATGAGCCAACAACTGTATTTGAAGAATCAAGGTTTGTCTTAACTTCTGCCAAAATCATATCTTGATATTCTTTGTCCCCACCAAAACCAGTAGTTCCAAAAATAAATAATTGTTTATTTTGTAATCCCTTTAAAAATCCAGTCATCACTTCGTCGCATTTGCCTTTTTCAGTCCAAAACCCTACAAATATGCAATCTGTTTCATCTGCAAATCCATCAGGTGTGCCATAATATGCGCAATCACCATCTGGCAATGTTTTCTTTGCAACCTCTGCTAGTTTAGCTGTGTTGCCTGTTTTACTGCTGTATACAATAGAATACTTCATTTTTTTACCTCCATATAGCTCGGGTTATGTGTGAATTTAATTCCCACTTATTCTCAAGTTTCAATCAATTGATATAATAAATATATTAAATTATATTCCCATTATCTTCTGCGGTCAATATAGTTGGTAATTATTTTTGGTTGGCACTGCAGTGAAAATTCAACAAAAGTCAGCCTATGCTCTATCCAAATGCTCCATTAATTTTGCCCATGACTCTTGTGTTTTTTGAAAATCAGCATAGTGCTTTACAACATTTTTTCTGTATTTGTCAAATTCCACTAGAATGTGATTAAACTCCTCCATTTGGAAGAAGTCTGCAAGGCAAGGCAAAATGTTGACTAGTTTTGCTCTGATATCCACCATTTTTTCTTCAAAATCATCCGGTTCAGTTATATATACTAGCAAAGGTTTATAGCGTATCCAACCGACGCAAGCTTTGTAGAACCTCATTTTGATTTGCGGTGTATCTGCATTTATAAAACTTAACTTGGTTGGTAGAATACCTTCCAAAAGGTGGCGATAAGTTAAAAATCCATCGTGGAATGTGTAAGTTGGTACCCTAAGCACCTTTCGGTCTGTTAGACAGGTACTCAAAAATGTATCCTCTCCTCTAGCCCCAGGTGGATTGTAGAATGGGAATATTCTAGTACAATCTTTTAGGTTGATACATAAATTTGCACCAGAAATAAACTTTGCACCCTTTACCTCGGCAACTTCAGAAATTACCTTGGAAACCAGTACTGGAACCTCAGCGTATGTTACACCGCCGTTTTCCATAATGCCTTTTAATTTATCCCAGTTGATAATATCATTGCTGATAGCTTCGATAAAATCCTTGAACTGTTCCTCTTTTAGTTTTTCATTGAATTCAATGTGAGGGATAGGCGAAACATAACCGCAGTGATAGCCATTGGTAATATCCGCATAGGAGATATTCCTAAGATGAGTTGAAATTACGTGCTGACCACCCCATATGGCACTTTTGTTGTTGTTTGTTACCGCCATTGGATACTCATCATCGTCCAAGAAAATCAGACAGTCCATTTTGTTCTTTATTGCATAATAAAGTATCATATTTCTCTTTGCTGCATAACCTTTTCGGAAAAGCAACTTTGCTTCCTCTGAGTCAATTACTCCATCATTGATTAGACTTTCGATTTCTGTTTGCATAGAATTTTTACAAATAAAAGTGCAGCTTTCAAGTTCTCTTTGAAGATCGCTACTTATGTTTGTATAATCGCCTCGCTTAGTGTTGTTATAGTCTAAATCATAAGCCACAAATAAGTGTAACGTTGCTTGATCTTTATCGGTCAAGTTATCCTCTTTCCAATTGTATATATTGGTTCGTAAGACTTTCTGGAAGTTTTTTCTGCCTGTGGCAAATCCAATTCCTATTTTCATTTTTCCACTTTCTTTCTAAAATATTTTATGTAGAAATAAATTCTTCTTCTCTATATCTTACCACCTTTTAGGATAAATTACAGATTATTCACATATTTTTCACACAAAAAACACCGGAATTTTAAAAAACCTTACAAATTTTTATGACTTTTCTTACCTTTGAATATGAGTATTAGGGACACTGCTGCCAAACAAAACTGCGCCAATGGTACCGAAATCCAGACTCCAATAAGTCCAAGTCCAATAAGCCTTGGTAAAACCAAACCTACAAAAATCGCCAGTAACAATGGCTCTCCATAAATAAGGATATATGCAAACTTGTTTTTTTGAGTTGCATAAAAGATAGAAGTAGTAATTCTTGAAAATGCCCAGAATACTAATCCAGCTATAAAAAACGGAAGTACTTTAATGTACATAGCCCCTGCATCATCTGATGCGCCAAAGAGAATTGGTACAAGATTTTGCGTGACAAATAGTAAAATACAGCAAAAAAATGCTGTGGCCGGTGCGAATATATAGGCCATTTTTTCCACTTTGTGCAGAGATTTTTTATCATTAGCTCCATAGTATCTTCCGATTAAAGGTTGTGCTCCATCACCAATCCCCTGTAACAATAATTGCACTACACATAGAACGTAGCTGATAAGCGCATAACAGGCTACTGCTGTGCTACCACCATATATTATTGCCCCTTTATTCAAAATAATTATCACAATGTTTGGGCATAAAATCAGTCCCATTGGAGAAACAGCCGTAAGCATAATTTCCTTTATCGTCGTTATGGTTATTTCAATTGATTTGAAGTTAAAAGGTTTTTGTTTGATTATTAGAAATATTAAGCAGGGAACCATTGTGACAAATTCACTGATAATCGTTGCAACTGCCCCACCTCCGGTGCCGTAACCTAAAACAGCAATAAAGAGCCAATCCAACACTACATTGGTTGTAAACCCGCCAATCATAGCTGCCATTGCCAAAATAGAGCCATTATAGTTTCTTATAATGGGAATTAATCCTACACTTAGAATTTGAAAAACTGCACCCAAAATAATAATCCTAATATATGAATTTGCATACTCCAGAATAATACCGCTTGCTCCAAACAGCTTAAGTATTGGAATATAAGTAAAGCTTAATACTAACGTCAAAAATACACTGGCACCTAATAAAAGAATGCCAGTGGTTTCAAGATATTTCTTTTCTTTTTCGTGGGCTCCTTGCCCTATACAAATGGCAAGCCAAACGGAACCCGCCATTCCAATGCCCGCACCAGTTGCCTGAATAAGTGCTGCTAGTGGATATGCAATATTAATGGCCGCAAGGCCTGCATCACCTACGTTTTGTCCGATGAACACTCCATCTACAATAGCATATATACCTGAGAACGCAAATGAAATCATTGCAGGTAATACATGTTGCCAAAACTGTTTATTTATCACTATTTATTTTCCTCTATCATTTCTTTTTCATAATTGTTTTATCATTTTAAGCTTTTCCCATTTTTGTGTGGGATTTAATCTTTCCCGTCAATTCCAAAATAAGCTGTGCAATTTTCCTACTACTGACAATATAACTGCCATGACCTTCTCCATGCAAAATCCTCAAAGAGCTGTTCTTAATATTTGCAGCTATTTTTTTTGTATGAGTATGTTTTATCATGTCCCTACTACCTGCCAATACTACTGTTGGAACTTCTATCTTCTGCAACATCTCTTCTGTGATGTTTGGTTCCTCGTGAACCATCTTTGCCTTGGCGCTTTTGGTGATTGTCTTCATAATCTCAAACCACTTCAGCCATCCGTCCTTTAGCCCACCCGGTATGGTGTTTGCCCCACTGACGATAAGCTGCGATAGGAGTTTAGGATACTTTGACGCAACTATTAGGCCAACAATTCCACCATCGCTAAACCCATATAAAATCGGTTTTTCTAATTTTTTTTCATTGATAAAACATTTTATATCTTCTGCCATGTCCTCATAATGATATTCTGTAACATGTTGACTGTTTCCATGTCCCCTGCTGTCAATTGCGTATACAGTAAAATACTTTTCCAAAATTGGTATGGCTCTACTAAAAGTCTTGTGCGTTCCGCCATTTCCATGAAGCAGAATAAGTGGTTTACCTTTTCCCCTTTTTTCATAAAACAAATTAATATTGTTAACGTGACATTTCATTGATACTGCCCCCCTTTGTAGCTACTAATACTATTGTCTAATGGCTTCCGATTGTGAAACGCCCGTCTTCGCTCGGGCTTATTGTCTCTTCTTCCGATATAGTATTAATCAAAATATCCCTAATTAGTTTTCCAGTTTTTTTGCATGATTTAATATATTTTGTTGGCACTGTTTCATCCATAACCGCAATACTGTACAGTTTCTTTGGATCTATTTTATCGCCATTTTCATCAGTAATTTCTTTGATTCTCTCTCCTGGTTTCGCTGTAGGATCATACTCCATTTTTAGTCCAGAAAAATAGTAGAACCACCCATCTGAATTATTAAATGCTTTTACAGCATACTCAAGTGTGTTTATCAAATTTTTTCCTGTCATCTTAATCTTCCACAACTCGCCTTTTTCATTCTTAATCATATCTGGCAAAATCCTCAATATATCAACATTGGTCAAATCGCCTTTATATAATCTGCCGCTGATTCCTTTACAATTGCATTTACCATCTTTTCCATTATCCAAAAACAACGCTATTTCACAACCGCTTTCTTTGCGCATTGCATCAGTAACAAAATTTCCCGTCTCCATTATAGTGAAGTCTTTTTCTGCTTTTCCTAAAACAAGAGGAACCATTTTAACTGGTGGATTAAGATTTTCTTTATCTGTCATCTTTATTACATCATCTATGGTATATTTGCCTGCTACCATGCCGGCTAATCCCTTTCTAAGTGCACTCTGAGCGTTTTTTAGAGTAGGGAAAATACCATATCTTCCATGTCCTAGTGCATTTACCAAATTCTTTGCTTCCGGTGCTTCTGTCGGTGGAACATTTTTAAGTGCTGAGAACATACTTCCCGTATCGCTAGCTAATGCCATTTGACCTTCTTTTGTGCTAATATATTCTAAGATTTTCATAACTAGTCCGTATTTATCTTTATTCTTTGTTTCTTCAAGATGTTTATTTGCTCCAATATAGCATACTGGATAAAGTCTTGCCCAATCGTTATTTATTCCTGGATTAAAAAATGGCATCAACGCAAATTCATCTTTGCTTCCTGCTCTTTGATCACCTAGTCTTGCCATTAACACCGAATCCTCTACCATGGCGCATTCTCTATTAAATAGCATAAACTCTCTGTCTGAATAATCCACTTCTAAGTCTTCTGTTTTCAAAATTCCTTGGTCAATAAGTTTCTGAAATGTTTCAAATGCAGGCATAAAGTTATCTCTTAGTGAGCCTTTACCATTATTATATTCCTTTATTCTTTGAGCATTTTCCGGTTTATTGAAACAATCTCCATAGCCATAGCCTACAAAGGCGGTATCAAGAACTTCTTCGTTTTCAAGGCCAAGTTGTAATGCTTTAATTCCTTTTTTTTCGATAGTATGGCAAAGGGAAACAAACCCTTCAAAGCTGTTAGGTACTTTCCATCCATTTTCCTCAAATAGAGTCTTGTTATACACAATTCCTCGAACTTGCGATGGCCCTGGCAGATAATACAATTCCCCACTCTTGGATATATCGTTCAACATAGGTGCAGTGTATTTACCACTAATTGGAAGTGACGAAAAATCTATTAGCCTGTCTGCGCAATATGCTTCTCCTGCAGAAACTGGCCATGTCATTACTATATCTGTCAAATCATCATTTTTCATACGTGCTTCATATTCTGCTATTCCCATATCTCTAGTATAATTTCCTACTTGGACAATATCTATATCCGGAAACTTTTTCTCTACAGCTTTTTCAAATCCATTGATAGAAAAAGCATTCTTTACTAAAACAGTAATAGGCGTTCTTCCGTCTTCTATAATTTTTTGTGACAATATATCTTTCTCAACAGTTGGATCAGCTTCGGGAGTTCCACAAGAACATAGACCTGAAACCAGTGTTACCAAAAGTACTATTGTACAAATCCGTTTTTTTGTTATATTCATCATGATCTTTCAGCACCTTCAACTTTCTTCAGATTATTTCTGCTTAAATGTACGTTTTTCAAATTCATCGATTGGCATTGGTTTAGCAAAATAATACCCTTGTATGTAGTCACAATTAAGCTTTTTCAACATATCAACATGGATTTTTTCTTCGACACCCTCAGCGACCGTTTTCATAGATAGAGCTTTTGCTATGGTAATAATACCTCCGACTACGGATTCTGTACGCAATATTTCACCAGTATTTCTAAAGAATATTTTATCTAACTTCAGTGTATCCACTGGTATATCTTTAATCAAATTCAAAGATGAGTACCCGCTTCCAAAGTCATCCATAGAACATCCAAATCCCATATCGTGTATCTTCCTAATAATCTCAGATAGATACTCTACGTCTTCAAAAACCACATTCTCCGTAAGTTCAATTTCAAGTAATTTATGTGGCACTTTATATTCATCTGCTATTTTCGCATATGTATCCAAAAAGTTTTTATCTCTCAAATGTATTCTTGAGCAATTGACTGATATTTTTATTGGCTCGATACCTTGGATTATCCACTTATTTATGGTTTCGCACACTTGCCTAAACACCTCAAAATCAAGTTTCACAATAAATGCATTTTTCTCAAATAACGGAATAAACTCGTCCGGATATGCCATTGTTCCTTCAATATCTATCCAACGAACAAGAGCTTCCGCACCAATAATTAATTCACTTTGTGTGTCAACTTTTGGCTGTAGGAAAACTTTAAATTCTCCAGTGTCAAGTGCTGCTTCCATTCTGTCTTCAAGTTTCTTTTCTCTGAAAAGCACTTTCCTTATTTCTTCATCGTAAATTGAGTATTTAAGTTTGCTATGTATTTCATCTAGGTTACCTGTAAGTGCAAGTTTTGCTCTATCAACCATAGAGATAACTGGGGTTTTATCATCAGTTATAATATAAACGCCCAATATAAGTGTCAATGGCAACCAAGGTGTATTGGCTCTTTTCATATAATCTTCGCAGCCTTTATACCATTTATCAAATCTGCCAATCAAATCTTTTTCGTCTTTATATTTTATTAAAACGCAGAAATTATCTGCTAATAATCTACCTATACATTCTGTATCGCTTAAATCGTCCCCAACTCCGTTTTGTATGCTTCTTAAAACTTCATCGCAGGCTTCTCGTCCAAATTGATCATTTAATACCTTGAATTTTTCAATATTAGTGTATATCATTGCATATTGTTCTTTCGGAACATCTGCCCCTTGTTGTTTGTTTGACATATCGCTTATCAGTCCCGCTGACAAATCATAAAAACGCTCAATTGTATTTCCCAGTGTCAATGAATCTACATATGCAATATTTTCAAGTCTCCTTTTGTTACGATAAAATACAATTAGCATAATACCTACTAACAAAGCAAATGCAATGGTTACAACGCTACAAAGTACCATTGTTAGTTTTAATATCACTACTGATTTTTCATTTACAACGCTTACTGGTACAAAAGTCAAAAGGCTCCAATCCAGCCCATCAAGTGGAGTATATGTCATATACTCGTTGTGTTTTCCCATTTCGAACTCTATCTGCCCGCTTTTGCCTGCTGCGATATCATCCTTGACGTTTTCAATATTTTTATCGTCTTTTATGGTTTGCCTTGACAAGGAATTCAAAATATTGTATCCCATATCCAAAGACTTTGGTGAGCTTGAACGTACAACAATTGTACCGTCTTTTCTTATAATATGTGCATAGCTTTTACCATCAAAAGCTGTCATAGAGATAATTTGATCAAATGTATCAAGGTTGTATACTCCAGCAATTGCTCCCATTTCTCTTCCATTAAAGTTTATTTTATCAAGTGGTACTGAAAAAACAATACACTCTTTTCCATCTATTATTTGTGTGGCCGACATAGCTTGTTCTCTATCCACAATTGTATTTTGTAGGTATTCATCGTTTGTCAAATTAATACTTTCCCCATCTACTCCATGGGCAATTCCTTTTGTATCTATAAGTAAGATTTTTTCGTAACCCCAAAGGTCCTGTAAATCCGAAACCAAATTATTCAATTTTTTATATGAACTTATATTGGCCTTTTCAAGTACTTCGGAAATCGTCTCCAATACTGAATAGTTGTCATTAATTGTTTTACTGACATTGGTGCTCATCTGTTTTGAAATCTCACCCATATATCCATCGCTCTCGCCTTTTACTGTATCTTTAAGACTGCTATAATATTGAAAGCATAAAATGCTCATTATGATACAAATAAACAGAAAACATGCTATCGTAACTATATATATTCGTTTGTCTTTTGACGATGTCGTCTTGCCCTTATTCATCGAAACCTCTTTCTACTATGTTGTTTCCGCTATTGCAAAGTTCTAGCACGATTGTTTACTAATTAACAATTTATAATACTTGTAATGATTATACCACAAAATGGGTGGGAAAACCTACGATTTTCGTAGGTGCGTAGCGCCTCCTTTGCAATAGAAACAATAAGGCAAAGGCGACGTTCCTGATAGAATGTTCTCGTCGGCAGGATACCATCCTGCCAGTAGTGCTTTCCAAGTATTTATAGGCACTGCTGTGGAAAAGGTAAAACCTTTTCCGACGAGGTTATTATACCATA
>JAVXAG010000014.1:0-23640 GCA_036660615.1 Anaerovoracaceae bacterium | reverse complement strand
TAATAACCTCATCGGCAAAGGTTGCACCTTTTCCACAGCAGCGCCAACCGAATTTGAAAAGCACTGCTGGCAGGCAGGCGCCTGCCGACGAGAATAACCTAAAAGCGATCACAAAGGATAGTTTAAAAACGAGGGAGGCGAATGCTATAAACGGAAGACATTTGGAAATGCTGATTTATTTGTTAAAACACAAAAAGACCACATATGGGCAATTGGCAAAGCACTTTGAAGTCAGCGTGAAGACCATAGAAAGAGATATTGACCGTTTGTCGTCCATGGGCGTTCCGGTCTATTGCACCCAAGGTATAGGTGGCGGTGTGCAAATTGATGAAAAATATAAGTTTGGAACTAGTTTTTTTTCAGTGGAAGATATTCACGAGATTATTTTTGCACTGAAAATAGTGGATAGCTTTTCAATAGAGCCGACTAAAAACAGTATCATAAATAAATTGTGCTTAATAGCACCAGAGCTTAGCGCAATGTTTGAGAGCGATGCAGAAAACTATCTAAGTATTGATTTATTAACAGAAAAACTGGTACCAGAAACATGGCGACTGGAGAAAATAGACTATTGCCTTGATGAAGAGGTTTTGGCAACAATAAATGATACCCTTACAGTGGCACCAATTGGATATGTCTTAAAGGCAGATGGAATGTACCTATTTTGTTTCGCAGAGACTTATCAATTGATAAAATTTGCGGATATAAAAAAAATAGAGGTGACCGATACTGGTTTTCAGAGAGAATTTATCTCATATGAAGAATTTAAAAAAAATAACATTTAAACATGACAAGATGTGTCGGGTTTAGGTGTTATTCTTTTATTTGGAGGTAGATATATGAGAAACAACATTTATGAACAAGAATCACTGAGCAAATTAATCTTTGCTTTTGGTATACCGTCAATTCTTTCACTGATAATCGAGATGCTTACCGGTGTAGTAGATACAGCTTTTGCGGGGAATTTGCCAGGAGTGGGAGAAAGTGCATTATCGTCAATGGCACTGATTTCGCCAATGCTAGGTATTTTCACTGCACTGCAAACACTATTTGCAATGTCCACAGGGATACTCATTGCAAGATATATGAACAATGAGGAGCAACAAAATCGCAGTTATGTTGCTGGAGTTATAATGACAGTAGTTGTTGCCGTAGTCACATCTTTGTTGTGCTATATAACATTGCCGCAGATATTATCTGCACTTGGAGCTAGTGGGGAAATCCTTGATTTGGCAAAAGATTATATGCAAATCCAACTCATAAGCAACATCTTTAGCAGCATAGGGTATACCCTTACATGTTGCATAAGAGCTTTTGGATATCCCAAAATTGAAGTTATTATTATAACCAGTGCGGTTTTTATAAATATAATATTTAACTATATTTTCGCCTTTACATTCCATATGGATATGGCAGGGCTGGCACTAGGAACATTCGTAAGTGAATTTGTCTGTGCGTCATTGTCTGTAATTTTTTTAATAAAGAAAAAACTTTGGTTAAAAAAAGTCAGTGTATCAATTAGCTGGTTCACAAAAAGCGTCTTTGAACTTTTCAAAATAGGAATTTCCCAAACAGTAATCCAAATACTTGGAGGTTGTACGGGATTTATTATAAATGGAAGACTTTTATCCCTTGGGACGATGACACATGTGGCGGCGTGGAGCGTAGTTCAGAGGCTATATTCTCTAATTTTGATGCCTATTGTTGGACTTACTCAAGGAGTGCAAAATATCATATCCTATTTTGGTGGGAATCATCAGCAGGAAAAAACAAAGAAAGTTTCCAAACTGACAATGATGTATTGCAGCAGTTATGGCATTTTTTCACTAGTAGTGGTTATTCTTTGTGGCGACAGTTTGCTATCAATTTTCGGTGGGGCGCAAGAGATGATGAAAGTTGCCGAGACAGTACTGTTAGTAGTTTTCGCAGGATTCCCGTTTATTGGAATACTTTATACAGATATGACATTATTGCAAGTTACCGGTCACGAAGTGGCTTCAGTTATGTTAATACTTTCAAGACAGATATTTTTCCTAATACCGCTAATTTATTTGGTTCCGTATTTGGTAGGGCTGAGCCAACTCCCAATATTACCAGTGATGGCATTGTTCCTTTGTATGCCAATAGCAGATTTGTTGGCGACTATATTTTCACTGTTTATGAAAAAACGCCTTTCGAAACAGGAATCAATTGTCGAACTTCCTGAAAGCTCTCTTTGAACTAAGGGAAATCAAGGATGCAATAACAGCAACAGTAATTAAAATATAGCCAGTATTATTTGCCAATATGTCAAAGACAACCCCATAGATTGCCTGACCAATAGGTTGGGCACACATGGCTAGCGACATCATAAGAGCAATAACCTTTCCGATAAGATGACTAGGGGTTTCCTTCTGAACAGTCGCAATCATTTGCACACTAAACATTGTGGCAAGAGCCATTATCACAAAACAGCCTAGAGTTATGGTTATATAACAAATCACATTACGCATGCCAAATAGCAAAGGCAATGCCATTACACCTACGGTTAAACTGCAAAAAAACAACAGAATGTAAGAGTTGTTTAGTTGTAGTTTTTTGCTAAATATTGCCACAAGGATACCCCCACAAAGACCACCTAAGGCAAGTATACCCTGAGTTAAACCAAGGAGTTCATCGCTCATACCCAAAGTTTCAATGACCAAAACAGGCGTTCCTACCATAAGCATAGATGTCAAAACCAAGTTAAAAACCGCAACAAGTGCGATTATTACTATGAGCAGAGGTTTTTCAGTATGAATATAGTTTGCACTTTCAAGAAAATCATTTTTTACAATTGCCAATATTCCTTGGTTATCATTGCGTTTTTCAAAAGGAATGCAAATGAATATTTCCATAATGGCAGAAACAAGAAAACATATAATGCTGATTAAAATAATTGGAGTAATACCAAAAGCTCCAAATAACATACCACCAATAATTGGTCCAAGAAGTGATGCCAATGCACCGATTTGATTGACGATAGCACTTGCGGTCATTATCTTTTCCCCTTCAACTAAAGCAGGAATACTGGCTTGAACAGCAGGTTGATAAGCACCACTGATTCCATACAGCAGCATTAGAACTACTATAAGAAGAGGAACTAGAGGGATATTGTCGAGTGCAACATAGAGAGCCAGAATAATAGCAGCTGTGGTAAAATCCAATGCTACCATAATGTTGCGCTTATTGACTCTATCAGCTAAGATGCCACCAAGAAATGACAAAACAATCATAGGCAAGAACGAACAAGCAGTTACAATTCCGAAGAGTGTAGGAGAATTTGTTTCTCGCAAAAGATAAAGTGGAAGGGCAAATCTTAAAATACCATTTCCAAATAGAGATATAATTTGACCAATAACCACTAGGGTAAAGTCCTTGCTAAATATTTTGTTTGTGTTCATAATTTCCTCCTGCCATAATACCGACTGTCGGTATGTAAACTATTAAAAATTTTCTGCCCCCCTTTAGAGAGCAGAAACCTATACTAAATTCCAACGTGCTTTTTATAACTGATAACGTTTTGCATATTCTATATATCCATCAATAATTTCTTTGTCAAATATATCAATACCAATCCCTTGTAACAGTATATTATAAAATTCTATTTTCTTTCCCATCTCCTGAGGAGTGGCTTTTGCAATAAGTGGATTAATCCAGATATTGAATAGTGTCATAATAACTTCAGACAGTTCCTTTGGATAATCGGTTTTTATAGAACCATCAGCAATGCCCTCTCTGATAATTGGCTCCAAATAAATTGGAGAAACCACATCGTAAATTCCAATAATTTGATTCATAAAAAATTTTGGATCGCCGATTATTTTGCTGGACATAGCAAACACGGCGTCATTACTTGGATTTACAATAGCTGATTTTATTAAAGTTTTGAGCTTTTCAAAACCAGTTTTTCCTTTTTCATCTCTTATCTTATCAAAATAGACACCATTTGCGTCGCTAATTTGTTGGCAAACAGCCTCAAAGATGTCCTCCTTGGATTTAAAGTGATGATAAATAGCTCCCTTTGAAAGTCCTCCTAAATGGTCGATTATATCTTGGATGGAAGTGGTATCATAGCCTTTTTCCATAAAAAGTTTTAGGGACGTTTCCAATATTAGGGCTACTGTTTCTTCTGGATATTTGTTTCTAGACATATCTATCCCCCTATACATACTGTTGGTATGTATAGTACCATAAATAAATAATATAGTCAATTAAAAAATATTTATTTAAAGTATTTATTTTAGTACATAATTGTGTTATACTTATGCATACAAAAAAAATATGGATATATATTCTAAAAAATATTGACACAAACATTGGAATATGCTATATTATAGCCGAAACTGATAATGATTATCATTATCACTTTTGCAAAGGGATTACGAAGGGAGAAATAAAAATTATGAAAAATAAGAAATTAACTACAGTAGCTGGAGCACCAGTAGCCGACAACCAAAACTCTATGACCGCAGGCCAAAGGGGACCTATGGTTATGCAAGATGTATGGTTCATGGAAAAATTAGCTCATTTTGATAGAGAAGTTATTCCAGAAAGACGTATGCATGCAAAAGGAAGTGGCGCATTTGGAACTTTTACAGTTACTCATGATGTAACACAATATACAAAAGCTAAAATATTCTCAGAAATAGGCAAGAAAACAGAAATGTTCACAAGATTTTCCACAGTAGCTGGAGAACGTGGAGCAGCAGATGCAGAACGTGATATCAGAGGATTTGCAATGAAATTCTATACAGAAGATGGAAACTGGGACCTAGTAGGTAACAACACTCCTGTATTCTTCATTCGTGATGCACTAAAATTTCCAGACTTAAATCATGCAGTAAAGCGTGATCCAAAGACAAATATGCGTTCAGCACAGAACAACTGGGATTTCTGGTCACTACTACCAGAAGCATTGCACCAAGTAACTATAGTTATGTCTGATAGAGGCATTCCTGCAAGTTACCGTAATATGCATGGTTTTGGAAGCCACACTTATAGCTTGATTAACAAGGATAACCAACGTGTTTGGGTAAAATTCCATCTAAAGACACAACAAGGAATTAAAAATTTGACTGATCAAGAAGCTGAAAAATTGGTTGGATGCGATAGAGAAAGTCACCAAAAAGATTTGTTTGATAATATTGAACAGGGTAATTTCCCTAAGTGGACAATGTATTTCCAAATTATGACCGAAGAAGAAGCTAGAAACTACAAAGAAAATCCATTTGATCTTACAAAAGTTTGGAGCCAGAAGGATTACCCACTAATTGAAGTAGGAGTTATGGAACTTAATCGTAACCCAGAGAACTATTTTGCAGATGTTGAGCAAGCTGCTTTTACACCAGCTAACGTTGTTCCTGGTATCGGACTATCACCTGACAAAATGCTTCAAGGAAGATTATTTGCATATGGCGATGCGCAGCGTTACCGTCTTGGAGTTAACCATATGTCAATTCCAGTAAATTCTCCAAAATGCCCAGTAACAGGATATCATCGTGATGGTGCTATGCGTGTTGACGGCAACTATGGAGCAACAAAAGGATATGAACCTAACAGTGTTGAGGCATGGGAAGAGCAACCTGAATATGCAGAACCAGCTCTTTCAAATAGCGGAGATATAGATCGTTACAATCCTCATGAAGATAAGGAAGACAATTGTTTCTATCAGGCAGGTGATTTGTATCGTTTGATGACAGAAGATAAAAAACAATTATTGATTGAAAATACAGCAAGAAATATTGCGCCAGTTACAGAAAACGTTAAATATCGCCATGCAACACATTGTTACTTGGCAGATAAAGAATATGGCGAAAGAATTGCAAAAGCTTTAGGACTTGACCTTAATAAGACCGTTGAGTATTCAAAACTAAGTGAAGCAGAGCTTCGCAAAGCAACTAGCATGTAATAATATATAAAAAGAATAAAAAAACAAGCCACTGCACTAACCGTAAAAAGTTAGTGCGGTGGCTTGTTTAGAGTAGATTATCTCACTACCCTCGAAGTTCAATTTCATTAAGAATGAATGCACCCATCGTTGCAACTGCACTAATAGGTCCAAGCTGTGGCCAATTTATAAGTTCTGCGCCTAAAACTGTAGCAAAATATCCGACAATGATTGTTACTACTACTGCCTTAATTATTTTCATAATGATTTCCTCCAAATTCCGAGTTATCGCTCAGTTAGATTATATTTAAACAATGGATTTGTCAATTGGTGTATTCTTTGGGGTGTACATCAAGGAGTCAAATTCGCTAGCATAGAATCTATGTTGATTTTTTCCATTTTGTTTAGCATGGTACATTGCCAAGTCTGCATTTTTGTACTGTATTTGGAAAGTAGTTCCATCTTTTGGAAACATGGAAACTCCAATACTTACAGAAAGGGGAGCAAATATACCTTGTGGAGACTGGATGTACTTGGAGATAAGGTTTATCCTTTTATCCAGTGCATCGCCCCAAACAACATTATGTAAAAATATCATAAATTCATCACCACCGATTCTGCCGATCATATCATTTTTTTTAAGCAAAGGTTTTAAGCTTGCCACAAAATATGAAAGCGCACGATCGCCTGCAACATGGCCATATGTATCATTTATTAACTTGAAGTTATCAATATCAAGCATGATGAAAGCATGTTGCATATTTTTGTCATTTGCAAGGTAATGCTCAGACATTTCTTGGAAAGTAGCTCTGTTTAGTGCAGATGTTAGCGGATCATGTTGACTTCTTTGGAGAGCAGCGATTTCCTGTCGTTTTTCCTCATCAATGTCAGTGGTAATAATAAATGCTTTTACATCTTTTGAATCCGGATAACGAACCAGCTGTACAGAAAGTCTAACCCATCTGTAGCTATGTTCAGATTGAAAACTTCTATAGTCAAAGGAATGTTTATTTATTCCATTTTCAAAATCGTCAAGGAGGCGCTCCCTATTCATAAGTTCAATTAATGGTTGCTTGTCGTCAAAATGAACGGTTTTGGATTGTTCCAAAGTATAATCATTAAAAGATAAAGTCTTATCAAATTTCTCAAGCAAATCACCCTCTATTTTTTCAATGATATCACGAGTTAAATTGCTTTCAAATGTTGATATTTTTTCAGTTGGCGTGTTTGAATAACTTTGCTTTATTCGTTCATATGCCATTTCTTTTTCGCGGGTGTCAGTAATATCATAAAAGGATATGATTCCGTATTGAGGATTTCCTTCATTATCAAAAATCAAAGTCCAATCACACTGGTACCAAGAATAATTTTCATTTATGAAACCACCCATTTCCAGTTTTACACTTCCTGTTTTTTGACCATGCAACATTGCTTCATAAAATTTTTGTGCAGTAGGGATACTATCTGTAGCAATTACACCCGTCTCCATAACACTTGATGGTACATTTTCAAGGTAACCTTTTTCTCCAAAGATAGGTGCTTTTGAGTCATGTTGATAAAGTATCTTTGCCTCTATATCAAATCTCAAAATATATTTGTTGCTTTGTGCAGCAGCAATTCGATATTCTTCTTCCTGAATTCTCAGCTTTTCTTCCATATTCTTTCTATGGGTAATCTCAATAATAGACAAGAATATTTCTTCAGTATTTGGTTGATATTCTAATCGGTTTAAAAGCCATAAAGGATTACCGTTGATATCTGTTTCGTGTGTTTCAAATTCAAAAGTATATAAACCTTTTTCAAAGTTTTCATTTCGCAGCTCAGATACTTGTTTGCTTTGTACTTCTGTTAGTGCGGATAGAGCAGTTAGAAATCCTGCCTCTTTGGCTTGGGCTTCTGATTGGAAACCATATATTCTATAAAAATCCGCATTTGCATATGTAATAGTCATAAATTCATCATTTTTTGTCCTCAATAGGCCACATGGAACGGAATCAGCAATACTGGCAAATCTCTTTGCGCTAGAAAAACTGCTAATAATTCGCCTAGCAGTTCCAAATAGAAGAATGATGATAAATAAAAGCACACCAGTTGCCACGAAGGAAATGTAGTCATTTTTCTCATCAATATAATAAAATATTATTCCAATAGAAATGAGAACGGTAAAAATGAATACGCCTAAAATCAAATCGTAAATTTCCTTATTTTTATATCGAAACACTTCGAGAATAGCAATAATCCAAAAATATGCAAGACTAATCCCTATTAACACATGAACAAATATTACAAAAGGCGGGAAAACGAAGTCTAAATAAATCATATAAATATAGTTAATTGCAAAGTTTAAAATAAACAGGCTAATTAGCACATTAAATATTTTTCCCCCATGGGTGCAGATATCTCTTACAAAGCCAAGAAAAGGAATCGGCATTAGGTAAAAACAAAAATATGATAGTATTCTAATAGTTACTCTTGATGAAACAAAACTGTATATCACAGCGGTTTCAAGGAATATCCAAGTTGAAGCAAGAATGATGAATAATGAAAAATTTATAAATAGCATTTTATTATAGGCGAGTTGTAAAGATTTGTCGAATATTGAAAAGAATCCAACTGCTAAAGCAGCAAGTAGGGAAAGAATAAACATAATAGGTGAAAAAATCATCATGAAAGAAGATACATCAGGGATTTCGTACGTATCTTGAATCGTCGGGGCAAGTGGTAGAAAATATACATATAAAAGCAAAAAAACAGCAAAACCAAGCTCTACAAAGAAAACATTTGTTAATTTTTTTGAAATTTGCATACTTTTCACCACCCTTCATATATATATATATGTTAATTGTTTACTAGTAAAGTATTATATAATGTTTGAAAGTAAATTGCAATATTCCATAATAATTTTGTTATTCCGTTGGCGGGTTCTGGCTTTTTTCTAGTTTGGAAATAACTTTTTTAAATTGAAAAGCAAAAATACCAATGGTGAATAGAACCGCTAAAACATCTGCAAATGGCTCAGCTGAGTAAACCGCAGTGGTTTTATCGCTGAAGAAGCAAGGCAAAATATAGATAAGAGGAATCAATATTACAATTTTCCTCATAATTGCAATTAATACAGAAGCACCGGCATTGCCAAGAGCAATTAATGTAAACTGGCAAGACATCTGTATACCCATAACAAGGGAAGTTGCCATATATATCCTGAGAGCATGTTTAGTGAAATCTATCAGAATTTGGTCTGATGTAAAGATTGCAGCAAACATTCCAGGGAAAAGCATTACTAATGCCCACAACAAAGAAGCATATAGTAAGCAGATCATAAGTAGCTTTTTAAATGTCTTTTTTACTCTATCTACATTACCTGCACCAAAATTATAGCTTATTACAGGTTGTGCACCTTGACCTAGACCTGAAAGTGGTAGCATTGCAAATTGCATAACGCTTGACAAAATAGTCATGGCACCAACAGCGACATCACCTCCATATTTTAACAGCGAAGCATTGAAACAAACGGCCAATATGCTTTCGGTGGATTGCATAATAAATGGGGCAAACCCTAGAGCAACTGCAGGGAGTATAAACTCTTTCTTTAGAGGTAGATTTTCCTTTTTAATTTTCAAAGTCGTCTTTTTGCTGCGTAAGAAACGAATAACCCATACAGATGAAATTGCTTGGGAAATAATGGTTGCAATAGCGGCGCCCTCTACGCCAAAATCCAAAACAAATATAAAAATTGGATCTAAGATGATATTGCAGATAGCACCAATCAGCACTGTGTACATACTTGTCTTGGCAAACCCTTGTGCGGTAATAAAGGCATTCATTCCAAGGGAAAGTTGGACAAATATTGTTCCAAGGGCATAGATTTTCATATAACTGCTGGCATATCCAATAGTATTTTCACTAGCACCAAACATAAGCAACAGATCTTCGTTCCATATAAAAATGCCGACGGTCAAAATAATGGAAATAACTATCAATAAAGAAAGACAATTGCCTAAAATTTTCTCAGCACTTTTGTAATCGCCTTTGCCCATATAGATAGAAGCTCTAGGAGAACCACCCATACTGACTAAGGAAGCAAAAGCAGATATCAACAAAATAATTGGTAGACATACGCCAACTCCAGTCAACGCAAGGGCACCAACGTCAGCAATATGACCTATGAAAATTCTATCTACCAAGTTATAAAGCATATTTATTAATTGAGCGGTGATAGCCGGAACCGCTAGTTTAAATAATAATTTACCAATGGGTTCCGTCCCCAAAAAATCATTGCTGTTGTCCATTTCATTACCTCATTTCCATACACTAAATAGTATATTCTAATATGTGCAGGTTTTTTTGTCAATAGATATTGAGATAGTTCCTAAATGTTACAATTTTGCATAGTATAAAACAAAATGCATTTTGAAGAAGATGGAACAAAACGGAGGAAAATAGTGATGCCAAAAAGAAGCATAATAGTAAACGGATATGCGTATCCGTCAATTGATACTGAAGTTCTAAAGTTATGGTTACAAGATTTAACCTTTCTTTCTACATTTAGTTATGGAATTACAAAAGAAGGAGGGGTAATCGACCTAAAAGACGAAAAGTTAATCAAATCGGCTAATGGCAATGGGGTGAAAGCCTTGATGGTACTTACTCCTATGGATGCTAATGGAAAATTCAATGATGAAATCGCATCGGTGCTTTTGGAGAATCCAGCGGCTAGAACGAATTTAATTAAAAACATTTTGGACACAATAAAAAAGAAAGGCTTGTATGGTGTAGACTTTGACTTTGAATATATTCCAGAAAAAAACAGAGATGAATATGTAGCTCTTGTAAATGAGGCAAGGGAAACTCTTAATCCTATGGGATACATAGTTACAGTGGCACTTGCACCGAAAACTTCGGCAGACCAGATAGGAGTCCTTTATCAAGGCCACGACTATGCGGGAATGGGCAAGGCGGCCAATTTGGTGTTGCTTATGACATATGAGTGGGGTTACACGTATGGACCACCTATGGCGGTGGCCCCTATAAATGCAGTGCGCCGAGTCCTTGATTATGGAGTATCCGAAATCCCACCAGAAAAAATACTTATGGGAATGCCAAACTATGGATACGATTGGACACTGCCTTTCGTACAAGGAAAATCCAAGGCAAAAAAAGTGTCACATATGAAGGCAGTGGAACTTGCAAAGGAGTATGGAGTTCCAATTGAATTTGATAAAGAAGCACAGACGCCATTTTTTAATTATGTTGATAAAGACGGGAAAGAACACGTTGTGTGGTTTGAAAATGAGGAGAGCATAAGAGCGAAACTTGCATTAGTTGAAGAATATGGATTTGCAGGAGTATCCTATTGGAATATTATGGACTATTCACCTATAAATTCTAGGGTGTTGCAAGAGATGTATACCGTTATCAAAATATAAAAGAAGAGGTGTAGCAAGATGGAAGAATATACGAACAGTATGACCTTGAGTTGCGGATGCGGAGTCGGTCATGGAGGAGACGATGTTGGGGCAACGGCGTTTGGAAAAACAGAAGCAAAATTGATTTTACCCATAGTTATGGAGACTGCGGCGTTTCTAAAAAGGCGGGGAGTGGTAACCTATTTGACTAGAACCACAAATAGAAACAGCAGCATAAACACAAAAGTAGCACTGTTTAATAGCAAAAAAGTAACTGTATGTTTCGATGGTCATATAAACGCTGGCGGAGGCAAAGGCGCAGAGGTTTGTTATGTGCCAAGCAGTAGCAGAAGCAAAGAAATTGCACAGTGTGTAAATCAAGCAATCACAAAGTACACAGAACAAAATAGTAGGGGACTTAAAGCAAGAAACGATTTGGGTATGCTGAATTACACTAATATGCCTTCGTTTTTGGTCGAGTGTGGATTTATTGATAATGAAGAGGATTTACCTTTTATTACAGGGGAAAAGGCACAAGAAAAAATGGGTAATGCCATAGCCAAGGGCATACTGGATTATTTGCACGTAAGATGGGTGTTAGCATATGAAATCACCACTACCAAAGATACTACATTAAAGTCAGAGCCAACATCAAAGTCCAGAACAATTACAGTGATGAAAAAGAATTCAAGATTAACAATATACCGGTTGTCAAAAGGTGGAGAATGGGGATATAACGGAAAAGGCTGGGTTAAACTGGCAGATACCACAGAGATAGAATCATAAAAACCTAAAAAAATTGCTCACAAAATGTGAGCAATTTTAATTAGTGAAAAGTTAGGGGTTTATTTGTTTTCCGCATCACAGTAAGCACATCTGTAAATCTTTTTCTCTTTGTCTACCAATTTAAAAGTATGAACAATTTCTTGCTCTACAGAAGTGATACATCTTGGGTTTTTACACTTTATAACATTTGTCAATGTGTCGGGAAGTGCCAAGTGAACCTTGTCAGTAAGGTGACCGTCAACAACTCTGTTTACAGTCAAATTGCTATCTATGTAACCTAATACATCAAAATCCAATTGGATATTTTCGTCGATTTTTATAATGTCTTTTTTGCCATATTTTGTACTAGGTACATTTTGAATTACCGCAACACTGCAGTCGAGTTTATCTAATTTTAATAATTTATATATTTCCATACTTTTGCCAGCTTGAATGTGGTCAAGTACAATGCCATTGTTTACACCATCTATGTTCATTATTTTACCTCCTTTTTAATGCCAAGCAATGATAAAATCAAAGCCATTCTTATGTGTTTTCCGTTTAGTGCCTGACGGAAATAGCATGCTCTAGGATCATCGTCGACTTCTACAGAAATCTCATTTACCCTTGGTAGTGGGTGAAGAATTGATAAATCTTTTTTAGCCGATTTTAATTTGTCTAAGTCGAGAATATAGCTGTCTTTTAGCCTTACATAATCTTCTTCGTTAAAGAATCTTTCACGCTGCACCCTTGTCATATACAATATGTCAAGTTGGTCAATAGCATCTTCAAGCTTCTCAATTTCGCACCACTCAGCACCAGCAGAATTCATTTTTTCCTTGACATATTCTGGTACACGCAACTCTTCTGGTGAGATTAAAACGAATTTCACATTCTTATATCTAAGCATAGCCTCAATTAGGGAATGGACAGTTCTACCAAATTGTAAGTCGCCACATACGCCAACTGTCATTGAGTCCAATCTGCCTTTTTCTCTCTTTATAGTAAGAAGGTCAGTCAATGTTTGAGTAGGATGGAAGTGGCCACCGTCACCGGCATTGATAATAGGAACTGTACTTCTTTGGCACCCTACAATAGGAGCCCCCTCCTTAGGATGTCTCATTGCGATAATGTCAACGTAACAACCTACAGTTCTAATTGTGTCACTTACACTTTCACCTTTTGCAGCTGAACTGGAACTTGCAGAAGAAAATCCAAGAACGCTTCCACCAAGCTCAAGCATTGCCGCTTCAAAACTTAGCCTTGTTCTGGTACTTGGCTCAAAGAATAAAGTAGCAAGTTTTTTGTGTGCGCATATGTCCTCGTAATCCTTATGATTTGCCACAATGTCGTCTGCCACCGCAATTAAAGAATCAATTTCTTCAACAGATAAGTCGGTGATGTTAATTAAATTTTTGATTTTTTCACTCATTATTTCTCCCCCTTCATCCAACTTTCATCAGCTGGATTATTCCTAAAATTAATTATTTTGTTTTTGTCCAATTCTTTTATATATCCTGTCTCTGCCGCAACCAAAACCAGTGCATCCAAGTCGCACAGACTGACATTTTTGATATTTTTTTCTGCCATTCTATCTATGCCCTTTTGCATTCCATATGTAAAAATGCTTACAATGCCAAGGACATCAGCGCCGGCATTCTGCAATACTTCTACAGTTTCTATTGCGGAGCCAGCAGTAGATATTAAATCTTCCACAACAACAACTTTTTGACCAGGCAATAATTTGCCCTCAATCTGGTTTGTTCTGCCATGGTCTTTTGCGGAGCCTCTTACATAACCCATAGGTAGATTCATTAAATGTCCAACAATGGCAGCGTGAGCGATTCCAGCGGTGCTGGTGCCCATAAGGACTTCACACTGAGGGTAATGCGCCTCAATAGTCTTTGCCAAAGAGTTTTCTACTAAAGTTCTAACATCTGGATCAGTCAAAATTAAACGGTTGTCACAGTAAATCGGACTTTTTATTCCGCTTGCCCATGTAAATGGGTCTTCTGGTTTAAGGAAAACTGCTTCAATAGATAGCAGCGCTTTTGCAATTTCTTGTTTCATAAGTACCTCCAAATTTGTATTATAAAAAATCAACTAAACAATGTTCATAAGCGGATACAGGATCATCCGCCTTGGTAATAGGTCTTCCTACTACAATGTAGTCCGAGCCCAAAGCTTTTGCACCAGCAGGAGTTGTTATTCTCACCTGGTCATCTTTTGTTGCTCCTTGGAACCTAATTCCAGGAGTTACAGTCAAAAAGCCTTTTCCACAGTTTGTGTGGATTTTCTCGGCTTCAAGAGGCGAGCAGACGATACCGTCAAGGCCTGCTTCAGAAGCGTTTTTTGCATATTGAACAATTACGTCGTCAAGGGATTTGCTAATAAGCAATTCACTTTGCATAACTTCTTCACTTGTTGAAGTAAGCTGAGTTACTGCAATCAATAGAGGACGAGTTCCATCAGGTCTAGTTAGACCTTTTAGAGCAGCCTTCATCATAGCAGTAGTACCAGCAGCGTGGACATTGCACATGTCAACGTCAAGCTTTGAAAGAGCTGCCATGGCTTTCTCAACAGTATTTGGGATATCGTGAAGCTTCAAATCCAAGAAGATTTTGTGACCTCTGGCTTTTATTTGTTTTACTATTTCTGGACCTTCACTATAAAAAAGTTCCATTCCTACCTTTACATATGGCTTTTTGCCAGTGAATTTGTCTAGGAAATCAAGAGCTTCTTTACCACTTGGAAAATCCAAAGCAATTATTACATCTTTATTCATGGGTATCCTCCTAATTATATGGTTATTTTACTATACCGATTATATCTTCAAGTTTTTCAATATTTAATTCTTTCATAACTATTGGCAAATCTTCGATTATTTCCTTGCAGGCAAAAGGATTTACCAAGTTTGCGGCACCCACTTGAACTGCAGTAGCGCCAGCCATAATCATTTCAATAACATCTCTTGCAGTGGAAACACCACCCATACCAATAATAGGTATTTTTACCGCCTGAGCTACTTGGTAGACCATTCGAAGTGCTACTGGGAAAATTGCAGGTCCAGAAAATCCACCGACCTTATTAGCGATTACTGGTTTCCTCTTATTTATGTCAATGCGCATTCCTAGTAGAGTATTTATCAAACTTATACCATCAGCACCGCTGTCTTCACAAGCCTTGGCAATAGATACTATGTCCGTAACATTTGGACTTAATTTAATGTATACAGGTTTACTGGTAACTGCTTTTACTGCCCTAGTAACTTGGGCAGCACTTTCTGGAAGTACGCCGTAAGACATTCCACCATTATGAACATTTGGGCAACTGACATTTACTTCAATTATTCCAACTTGTGGTTCTTTATCCATAGCCTTTGCACAGTAGACATATTCATCAATAGAAAAACCGCTTATGTTGGCGATTACAGGTTTATGATAAATAGTGGACATATATTTCAGTTCATTGGCACAGACTGCCTCAACTCCTGGGTTTTGCAATCCAACAGAGTTTATCATTCCAGAAGCGCATTCTGCGATTCTAGGCTGCGGGTTTCCAAACCTTGGGTCTTTTGTAGTACCCTTAAAAGCAATAGAGCCTAAAATGTTTATATCGTAAAGTTCTGCGAACTCCTTGCCATATCCAAAAGTGCCACTGGCTGGGATAATAGGATTATCAAGAGTCAAACCACTTAAGGTTACTTTCATATCTACCATATTATTTCCTCCTTAAATAGCACAGGGCCATCAGTACAAATTCTTTTTGAACCGTATTTTGTTTCACAGCTACAACCCATACAAGCGCCAAAACCACATGCCATTCTAGCCTCAAAACTGAATTGACCATCAGGGGATAAATCGTAGATAGCCTTTAACATTGGTTCAGGACCGCAGGCACAGACGTAATCGTATTTTAAAGTTTTCATTGCATCGGTTACAAATCCAGTTTGTCCGTAACTTCCATCTACAGTTGTGATAATTGGATTAATACCCATAACCTGAAAGTCTGCGATGCCAAACACATCTGCGGTGGAGTTAAAACCTAGAATTACCTGAGGAGATCGATTTTCTCTTACAAGGGCTTTTGCAAGACCTATCATTGGGGGAACGCCAGCTCCACCACCAACAAGAAGTGGTTTTTCACCAATTTTATTTAGATTGTATCCATTTCCCAAAGGCGCTAAAAGTTCCAATTCGTTACCGCCCACCAGTTCTGACATTTTTTTAGTTCCTTCACCGACCACTTTATAGATAATAGTAAGTTGATGAGCAGTATATGAAGTCACAGAAATCGGTCTGCGCAAATAAAATCCATCAATCTTTATGTTTACAAATTGGCCTGGATTTGTGTAATCTTTACAGTTGGTCATCATAACCATCTTGTAGACTTTGTCAGCAATTTCATCATTGCTAAATATTAATGCAGGTCTAATATTCATATTTGTTCCACACAACCTTTCCGTTAACCATTGTAAATACAATTTCTCCATCTACTGCCATTCCGTCAAAAGGAGTTGCCTTGCCTTTTGAGACAAAAGTCTCAGAATTTATAGTTGAGTTACTTTTTAGGTTTATTACAGTCAAATCAGCCAATTGGTTGTCTTTGATGTAGCCACCGTCAATTGCGAAAACTTTTCTTGGGGCAATAGCCATCAAGTCAATAAGTTTTTCTAAAGAAATAATATCTTTTTCTACTAATTTTGTATAAAGAACTTGGAAGCTGGTTTCCAGACCAACAATTCCAAATGCACTTTTCTCCAGACCTTTGCTTTTTTCTTCGGCAGAGTGAGGGGCATGGTCAGTTGAAATCATATCAATAGTTCCATCCTGTATGCCTTTTATCAAAGCATCTCTGTCTAGGCGACTTCTAATAGGCGGATTCATCTTGAAACGTCCTTCCTCTTTTAAGTCTTCGTCGCAGAAAACCAGATAATGAGGTCCAACTTCGCAGGTTATGTTTACGCCATCAGCCTTGGCATTTCTAATCAAATCAACAGTTTCTTTTGTAGATATGTGACAAACGTGATACTGTACACCAGTTTTTTTACAAAGGGCAATATCCCTTTCCACTTGTTTCCATTCACTTTCAGAAGAAATCCCTTTGTGATTATGCAACTTAGCATATTCTCCTTGGTGAATATATCCACCAGTCAAAAGACTTTCATCTTCGCAATGAGCCACAATTGGCTTTCCTAATTTCTTTGCCATAACCATGGCTTCTTCCATAAGTTCTCCATGTTGTACGCCTTTGCCATCATCAGTAAATCCAATAACAAAAGGTGCAAGAGCCTCCATATCAGACAAAACGCCTTTGCCATTTTGCTCACGAGTAATAGTTCCATATGGGAAAACCCTTGTGTTGGCATCTTTTTTTATGATGTCAAGTTGTACATTGAGATTTTCCAAGGTGCTTGGAACTGGATTAAGGTTTGGCATGGAGCATACGGCAGTATATCCACCTTTAGCTGCGGCCAAAGTCCCTGTGGCGATAGATTCCTTATAAAAAAAACCAGGTTCTCTGAGATGTACGTGAACATCAACGAAACCTGGAATAATTAACTTATCAGTAAAGTCGATAACCTTATCAAATTGAAGATTTTGTGATTGTGAACTTTTGACAAAAATACTATGGTCAAGTACAATAATGTCTTTTTGTTGAAAACCGTATTCGGTAAATATCTGACCGTTTTTTAACAATATTCTCATTCTTTTTCTACTCCTTTTGTGTTTTTGCCTAAATCTTCAGTATCTTACCACAAGATTTTAGCGGTGTCAATAGTATGCAATAAATTTTTTTATAGATTAATATAAAAATATTTCTATTTCAATTATAAATGGTTTTGCCTTGCAAGTAAATAGTGTGTTACAATATATAAGAAAATTATAAGAGAAATTTTACAGATGAAAGGTAATAATTAATGAACAAATACATGAAAAAGGGATATGCCCTAACACTGATAGGGGCTACTCTTTGGGCAGTGTGTGGTGTTTCGGCACAGTATCTATTTGACAACAGAGGATTAACAACAGATTGGCTGGTACCAGTAAGACTTTTATTAGCAGGAATCATTTTGGTTATCATCGCAGCAGCCAAAGGAAAGAAAGATATATTTAGGATATTTAAGAATAAAAAAGACACATTTTCTTTATTTATTTTTGCCATAATGGGTGTAGGCGCTTGCCAATATTCATACTTTACAGCAATATCATATTCCAATGCAGCCACAGCAACAGTATTATCGTATTTAAGTCCAGTAATCATCGTAGGGTTTTTGGCATTACAATCAAAGAAGATGCCAAGAAAAGGCGAGTTGCTTGCAGTAACATTGGCAATTATAGGAACCGTACTTATTTCAACTCATGGCGATTTTACATCACTTGCAATTTCCAAAGAAGCACTTTTGTGGGGAATATTTAATGCAGGAACTGTTGCCATATATAGCATACAGCCACAACAGATAATAAAGGAATATGGAACAGAAACTGTAACAGGTTGGGGAATGCTCATTGCAGGGATAATACTTTGCGTGATATTTAAACCATGGCATATAGTCGGAACTTGGGACGTAGTCACATTTACTATGCTTGGAGTAATAGTAGTATTTGGAACAGTTATTACATTCTGTTTCTATCTTGAGGGAGTAAAAAGAATTGGACCGACAAAAGGTAGCATCTTGGCAACAGTTGAACCGATTGTTTCCACTGTACTTGCCGTAGCCTGTCTTGGAGTAGTATTCCAAGGGATGGACTTTGTTGGGTTTGCCCTAGTAATAGGGACAATCTTTATCATTGCTTTTGACAAAGAAAAGCCTAAGGATTTAGTTGAATAGGCTATCCATTAGAATAAGAAGTATGTTGTCGTTATATATCATCTCGGCAATGTAAGACGTTTCAAAGGAGTCAAGAAAAAAGGTTGAAAATTCAGGGAAGATGATGCCGAGTATAGGTACAAGGAACGCAAAGAAGATCAATACAAGTAACACTCCTCTGACAAGGCCAAGACCAAGGCCAAAGGCGCCATCAAAGAAACCGACAATACCATCATTATATTTTTTGGAAAAGAGTCTGCTGATTAAAAAGCAGGCTATTTTTATACCTATAATAATAAGTAAGAAAGCTATTATAGATAGCAAGATATCCGTCATAGTAGTTGCGGTTCTATACATAAAAGTATCAGAAATCTCATTAAGAGTATCTGAAAACAGATGCGGGATAGACTGATAAGTAGGGCTTTCTGTTACAGATCCGGAAATAGTCGTTACAATTTTTTCATTTATAACTTCATCTATATGAGTTTTATCTACTAATAAATCTTGGAAACGACCGTAAAAAAGAAAGGCAACAATAACAGATAAAAACCATTGCATACAATTAATTAATGTTAAGGCAAAGCCTTTTTTTACACCAAAAAACATGGATAAAAGAATTATTACACCTACAATTACATCCATTGCCATAGTAAAATATCCACCTTTCTCATTATGTAGAATAGCGCCAGCACTTTCCTCATATATATATTACTAAAAATACTTGAAAAATGCAATATAGAGAGAGGCTTGAGTGTGAAAGAACTTTTCCACCCTTGCCCATGTGGAGGAAAGAATATGGGGAATGATTACAAAAAACATATATTAAATACGGAGTTATGCGATAATAGCTTTACTTATTGGGAAAATGACCAAGTATTTGTGTCATGCAAGATGGAAACTTATAAGAATAAGGGAGCAATACAATATATTGCAAAAAACTTTTTACCCTCCACTCAGGTTGCGTTTCAAACGGAAATGGAATATAGACTTGTGCTACTTGGGTTTGGTGAAAATGGAGTGGCTCACTTAGATATGGGGCCAATCTTTGTAAACAAAATGGGGGAAGGTCGAACTTATCAGAAATTCAACTGTAACAATGTTGATGGAAAAGGTAATAACATAGAAAAATTTTCTTATTGCCTAATGGTGGCTACGCCTAGGGGCGAAGAAAAAGGTCAACCCATTACATTGACCAAGACTGCATTGCCTTATTTGTCGGAGATAAAAAAAGTAGATTATATGGAAACTTGGAGAGAAATAGCCGAGGCAACAAATAAGATAGAAAATAGTGATATATTTGATAAGAAAAATGATGAAACAGGTAGCATATGGTATATAATGAACTTGGACAAAAAATATCCGAGGCTTTTAGATGAGTGCAAGAAACAGGCAGAGCAATACCAACACTACATATTTGGAAAGACGGCTAACGCATACTTTGTAGGCATACCCGGAAGGTTCTTTCGAGGCGAACAACCATTTAATGGAGGGAACGGCTTTTCATTGTGGCAACCCCTAAAAGGTGCAGAAGAAATATACGGAAGGATAGAAGATACCACAGAAGAAATACGAGAAGAAATATTTGGATATTGGATTGCTAAGATTGATATGGATTCGGGAGATTTAATAGAGGTATAGAGTTAGAAATACCTGTTGAAAAATCGGAAAAAATGTGGTAACATTGAAAGGTATATGAATATGTTTATGATTGAAGCCCTAAAGGAAGCTAAAAAAGCCGAAGAATTAGGCGAAATTCCAATAGGAGCTATCATTGAAAAAGATGGCCAGATAATTGGCAGAGGATACAATTTAACAGAGACCACAAAAGATCCGACAGCTCATGGCGAGATGATTGCCATAAGGGAGGCCGCAAAGGCGCTGGGCGGTTGGAGATTAATAGGGTGTAATATGTATGTTACAGTAGAGCCTTGTGCTATGTGTGCAGGAGCAATAGTGTGGTCAAGAATAAAGAACTTGTACATTGGAACCATGGATCCCAAAGCGGGAGGATGTGGCTCCGTCTTTAATATCGTACAAGAAGAAAAACTAAACCATTTTGTAAATATTGAAACAGGCATAATGGAAGAAGAATGCCGAGAAATAATAAGAAATTTTTTTATGAGACTTAGAAAGACAGGGAAATGATGAATCGGAGGAGTACACACATGAAGAGAATAGGCGCATTAGTTTGTCTATCAGCAATGTTAGTTTTATTAACAACATCAATTTGTTTTGGTGCTAATTTAGAATTAAAAGAAACATACCCAAGAAATGACCAAAAATCTACATCAATTGATAATTTAGGTGTAAAACTATATTTTAACAATGAAATTAATGATCCAAAGACGGAAAAAATTAATGCAGATTGTTTTAAAATTTTGGATCCAAAGGGGAAAGAAATCCCGCTAAGAGTGTTATACCAACCTAAAGAACAAGGACAAGTAATGGTTCTTGCAGATAACACCAGCAAACGTTTAAAGATTGAAAGTAATTCAACTTACAGATTAATAGTATCTGGAGATTTTGTGGACAATGATGGAAATGCTCTTGGAGATGATGTCACTGTGAAATTTACCACAATAAACCAGAATAGAAATGCACAAATAAATATGCTTATGATGGTTGTAATGTTTGGTGGAATATTCTTCTTTTCATCACGCTCAATGAAGAAGGAAATGGTTAAACAACAACAAGAAAGAGAAAAAGAAGCAAAAGTAAATCCATATAAAGAAGCCAAGAAAACTGGTAAATCTGTGGAAGAAATTGTAGAAAAAGCTGAAAAAGAAAAGGCTAAGAAAGCAGCTAGAGCCGCAAGAAAAGCAGCCAGAGCTAGAGGCGAAGAGGTTGAAGAGGAAGACGATGACGATTTATACGAAGGCATCTATAAACTAAAGAGACCACAACGTATTTCTGAAGGCGGAAGTTCATATATTACAGGCAGAAAAGCCATTGCAGAAGCCAAAGCCGCTGAAGAAGCTAGGCGAGCAAAGAAAATAGCAGCACAAAAGAAAAAGAAGAAATAATATAAATGGTGAAATGGGCGGCTATCCGCTCATTTTGTCTATTGGAGTTAGGAACTGTAAAACAATGAAGGAAATTATCATTGAATCCTTTGCGAAGATAAATTTATCTATAGATGTGGGAGAAGTTCTACCTGATGGGTTTCATGTTGTAGACATGGTAATGCAGCAGCTAGCTTTTCACGATGATGTAAAAATAGGTTGGGAACCGGACTTATCTAAAAAAAATGGCGACATAGAAATTTCCCTATCCACAAATAGATATTATTTGCCAACGGATAAAAGGAACTTGGCATATAGAGCAACAATGCTTATTATCGAAAAATATGGATATAAATTGCCAGGTGGCAAATTGACAATATCAATATTTAAACGAATTCCTGTGGCGGCAGGGTTAGGCGGAGGAAGCGGCAATGGCGCCGCAGTTCTCCATGGTTTAAACAAACTGTGGAACCTAAACCTAACGATGAAACAACTGTGTGACATAGGCAAACAACTTGGTTCTGACGTACCATTTTGCATAATGGGGCAAGGAAAAAGTTGCAGAAATCTTTCCAAAGGCATAAAGAAAGACAGTCTTTCCACATCAGCAGCTAGGGCTATTGGAACTGGGACTATATTAGAACCAATTTGCGGTATAAATTCATATGTGGTATTAGTAAAGCCGCCAATGGGCGTATCCACAAAAGAAGTTTATAAGGGGATAGACAAGTGTACTATCAAACAAAGACCAAATAATGATAGATTGGTTAAGTGTCTTGCAAATGGACAGTACCAAGGGGCCTTTGAGGAAATGATAAATGTGTTAGAAAACTATACACTAAAGGAATATCCTGCAGTGAAAAATATAATAGATATATTAATGGAAGAACAGAATACAAAAAAAGTATTGATGAGTGGTAGTGGTCCGACGGTGCTTGCGTTTTTTAGCAAAATAGAAGATGCCAAAGAAGTTTGTAAAAAGATGAGAGATTTGAAGTATGAAGCATATTGGACAAAAACTACAAAGTAGAAATAGGAGAGAATTATGTTAAATTTTGACCTACAAAACCATAGACCATTAAGAGAAATTGTTTATGAAGAGTTAAAAATGCAAATTTTGACAGGGAAAGTAGTCCCTGGAACAAGAATGATGGAAGTAGAATTGGCAGATGATATGGGCGTTAGTAGAACCCCAGTTAGGGAAGCCATCAGAAAATTAGAAAAAGAAGGACTTGTGACCATTGAACCTCGCAAAGGCGCTTATGCATCAAATATTTCTGTAAAGGATATGGTAGATGTTCTTGAAGTTAGAGAGGATCTGGAAGGATTAGCGGCATCATTAGCAGCCTCTAGAATTACTAAGGAGCAAAGGGAAGAGCTAATTAGAGCAACCCAAGGCTATAGTGACGCAGTAAAAGCAAACGACACAGAAAAAATAATTCATTACGATGAAATGTTCCATAAATTAATTGTAACTTGCAGTGGAAACAAAACTTTGATTCAGTTTGGAGAAACTGTCCAAGAGTTGGCTCTGAGATTTAGATATTTATATTATGATGATTTTAGCAGATACGAAAAAATGCCAATGGAGCACAAAGAAATTATAGATGCTATCGTAAGCGGTGACAGCGAGTCCGCAAGAGTAGCAGCAGACAAACATGTTAAAAAATTAAAAGAGTTCGTAGTTACAGAAGGCGAAAAGGTATTTAAAGGAAGTTTTTAAACTTCCTTTTTTATTGCGGGGAATGG
>JAVXAG010000013.1:0-23718 GCA_036660615.1 Anaerovoracaceae bacterium | reverse complement strand
CCCTTTTCAATGCAATTATACTAGTTTTCTTTACAAAAAGAGCCTCATCATAGCGATGAGGCTCTTTTTTCGTCCAAAATTTATCGTTTGCAATCGTTTGTATCGTTTGTATCGTTTGTATCGTTTGCAATCGTTTGTCACAACCGCAATTGCCAACGTTGCAATTACCTATCCTTTAGTAACATTTGTTGGAACTCGGAAACCTTTACTGGTTTTGAATAGTAGTAGCCTTGTGCCGTTTCACAGCCGCATTCACGAAGGAACTTTGTTTGTTCAGCAGTTTCTACGCCTTCTGCCACTATAGACATATGAAGTTCTTTAGCCATCCTTATAATATTGGCTACCACCGTTTTTTCTCTATCAGAATTCAATGTTTCACTTAACATAAATCTATCCAATTTTATAACATCTACCCTAAGGTCTTTTAACACATTAAGAGATGAATACCCTGCCCCAAAATCATCTAGTGAAATTGAGAACCCTTTCTTATGTAGTGCTTCAATAACTATAATCAATTTATCTAAATCCGTATATGCTATGTTCTCTGTTATCTCAATTTCGATCATCTCCGAAGATACATTTTCATTCTTTAATTTTTCACAAATTCTGTCCAAATAATCCGGTTTATACATGTAGCCTCTGGATTGATTTATTGAAATAGGCACCATGTCATTTCCTGCAACCATTTCAGTGTGGATAAACTTGCACAGTTGCTCCAACATGTACATATCCATATCATATATCGCACCGGTTTTTTCAAAAAGCAATATAAATTCATCTGGCATAATCATTGTACCATCTTCTTTTATCCACCTTACTAATGCTTCGCCACCTACTATTCTCTCTGTTATCAAATCATATTTTGGCTGAATAAACAGCTTAAACTCTCCATTTTTCAATGCCAATGGCATGGCATTTTCCAACTCCTTGTCGCGATCAATGCGGCTCTGGATAGTTCTATCGTATATTGCGATATTTGTTTCATAATTGTCTTTTATGGATTTACGAGCAATATTTGCCTTTTCTATAGATATCATAATATCAGTATCCCTATTGTTTATACTGTTTAATCCAAAAGCAAGCTTTGCAGAGTAGTACCCATTGTACGTACTTTCCCACTCTGAAACCAAGTTCTCAAGGTTTCTCACATAGCCCCTTGTCTTTTCTTCACTTTCTTTATTAAAAAACATTAATAAAAACTGGTCGCTCCCTATCCTTGCATATATCTCGCCCTTTGTTGCGATTTTCTCAAGGCATTTTGCAATATGAATTAGGAGTTCATCTCCTGAAATATATCCAAGTTCTCTGTTAAGATACCTAAATTGTCTTATGTCAAAATTCATAAGGGTATATTCTTCCCTTTTGTGTTCTTCAAGCAATTTTTCATTTTCTAACTTAAAGCCCTCTATATTATATATTCCAGTAAGAGTATCTATATATGCTAGTTTTAAGATTTTTCTACTTGATTTCCTCCTAAGCCACCCGATATACGATGCAACAAATAGCAAAATAACCCCCATCGTTCCCATAAGTAGCATAGTCATAACAATAACTTTTCCAGAACGATCAAAAACCGCCTCCTTAGGTAGTGATGTTACTATAAACCAATCTTTTGAATCAATAATTGGTGCATATGCAAAGAATCGATCTTCATAGCGCATCTTTAGATGAACTACTCCTTTTTTTGCATTCTTCAAATCTGTTTCAAATTCTTTAACATATTCTGGTTTGTTAAATTGTTTTGATATTTTGAGTACATTTTTTCCTTGTCGCTCTTTATGAGGATGTAATATCACGTCTCCTGTAGAATCCACAATGAATGCAATTCCACTTTTATGGTAAAAGGATATGTCAATACGACTAATTAGCTTGTCCAACTCATATCCTGAGAACAAAACCCCCACGATTTGTCCATTATTGCGAAGTGGGACAGCGTACACAATTCCACTGGCTCTTTTATTCACTTTATCAATAATCGGTTCAGAAACGTATCGGTTGCCTTTAATTGCATGTTTAAAAAATTCTCTGTCTGCAACAGAAAATTCATACCCATCGCTGGTTATAGCCTTTCCGGCAGTGTCCACGATCCCAATTCTAAATAAATTAAACTTGTCTGCCTGTACTTTTATACGATGAAGTTTTGCTTCCATAGGTACTTCGGGATTTGAAACTATACCATCTGCCAGAACTTCTAGCATATCAAAATCTCTATATATCTGTCTTTCTACCGATGTAGCTCCTTGCGTCGCCACTTCCGACAAGTGCATCTTTGATTCTACTGTCAATAATTTGGTAATATACATAGAATAAAATACACAAAGCATAACAAAGATTAATGCCAAACTAGCTATGGTAATTACATATTTCTTACCTTTAGTATTCATAATAAATTTCCACCCATCATTTACTGATTATAACGTCATATATATAGAGTATACCGTCAATTAGCATGCTATGTCAATAAATTTATGGATAATTCTGTAAATGAAAAGCCCCATGTATCTTTTACTTACATGAGACTTTTTCTATCCAATCATTTTAGTTATATAATTTATGAATCCACGTCCTCAATATGTATATTTGGATTCTTGTTTTTTGCTTGCAATAGAACTTCGTCGACGTCTTCCTTGTAAAAAACCAGTCTTCTCGTCATTACTCCCCTTAAGAAATATAGAACGATAAATCTTTTGTCTTTTACTTGCTCAATATGTATATCAGTTATTTCATCAAAGTCCCATTTCATTACATGCTTATGTACTATATAGTCATATTCTATATCGATACCCTCTGTTGTGATAAACGTATTCTTTTGCATAATAGTTGCAATTACAATAATCGCTCCTACCGGTATAGCATAACGTATTCGCAAAACAGCACCAAATACAACAAACACTATTCCTAGGATTATAGCAACTATTCTTGTTGATTGTCTTGTGGCTCGATCATCATATGCCTTTATTTTACACATTTTTCGCATTTGCCTTTCTCTTAGCTTTTAACACTTTAATCTCCGCTCTTGTTTTTCCATCATACTCCTTGTATTTTATTCCAATACCCAAGTATGAAATAACAATAGCTAGCACTGGGTTTATTAGGTTCATAAATGCATATGGCATAAATGCCCAGTTTGAAACTCCTAATGTAGCCGCCTGATATGCACCACATCCGTTCCAAGGAATCATTGGTGACCATAAAGTTGCTCCATCTTCTGTTGTTCTCGATAAGAAGCTCCTGCTAAGTCCCATAGCATCAAAAGTTTTTGCATACATTCTCCCTGGTACTAATATTGCCAAATATTGGTCTGTCAGTACTACGTCACATATAATACCTGTGATAATAGTCGACATAACAAGTCCACCGACTGTTTTAACTCTTTTAACAATACCACCTAGCAAAACTTCTACAAATCCGCATTTTTCTAGCACTCCGCCAAAGAATAAAGCGAACATTATCAATGAAATAGTCCACATCATGGAGTCAATTCCACCTCTATTTAATAATCTATCAGCTACTTCATTACCTGATTCAATACTAAATCCAGTCTGTAGTCCACCAAACACATCAGCAAATGATGCACCTTGTGCTATCATTGCAACTAGTCCACCACACGCCGCCGCCAATAGTAGCGAAGGAATCGCTGGGATTCGTTTGATTGCACCGAATACTACAACCAAAACCGGAAACATTATCCATGGTGACAAGTAGAAATTGTCTGTAATAGCTTTCTGAATATCAAGTGCCAACGTTGCGTCATATCCAGACTCATCAATTACAATTGCGCCAACTATTCCATATAGTACCAATGAAATTAAAAAAGATGGAATGGTAGTTGTCATCATAGCGCTAACGTGGTCATATAATGGTGTTTCAGCTCCTGCAGCTGCAACGTTTGTACTATCTGATAATGGGGAAAGCTTATCTCCCATGTACGCTCCTGAAATAATCATACCTGCTGAAAGGGCTGGATTAATTCCAAGTCCCATGGCAATTCCCATCAATGCTACTCCAACAGTTCCTGATGCTGTCCATGAGGATCCAGTAGCCAAGCCAACTATTGCCGTTAGTATGCACCCTACAACAAGAAATGCTCCTGGCGAAATAATTTCAAGCCCATAATATACCATAGCTGGCATAGTTCCTGACCACACCCATGATCCAATAAGCATACCCACGCACATTATGATAAGTAATGCCTCAACGGTTCTCTTAATACTGTCTAGCCCACCAGCTGCAACATCTTCCCATGAATATCCGCATTTTATTGCCATTGCTGCGGCTACTATACATGATGCTATAATTGGCATATGTGGACTTAGTCCCCATTTTACTGTACTAATTATGATAATCACCATCATAAATATAATTGGGACCAATGCCTCCCATACTTTTGGAAGTCTAGCTGTTCTCTTAGTCTTCATTTTCTTTCTCCTTGAATAATAATATTATAATAACGTATCTATATTAAGAGCAAATATCATGCCAAGACACCGATGCCAATATTTCAACGTTTTTTTGCACACCATTAAAAAAACCGAGAAGTAAATTTCACGGTTTTTAAATAGTATGAAATATACTTCACACTTTTAACTACGATTTTTCTTTCACGTTGCGTTCTATATTATAATCGCTGATCTTATTCCACAACTGTCTCGCTGTTATTCCAAGTTCCTCCGCACACTTGGATACATTGCCATTTGTAGTCTCTAGTATCTGTTCTATATATTTCTTTTCAAAATTTGTTCTTGCATCTTTAAGGGTTCCGAAAGTATTTAGTTTTATGTTTTTGCTAGCATTCCCCTTATTTGGCATAACCATTTCATTCATAGTTATTACACCGTCTTTGCTCAGTGCCACCATGCGTTCTATCATATTTTTTAGCTCTCTGACATTACCAGGGTAATCATATCCAAGCAACACAGATATTACCTGATCATCCATTTCCTTAATTCTCTTTTTTTGATCTCGTTCAATTTTATCTATAAAGAATCTAATTAGATTAGGAATATCTTCTCTTCTTTGTCTTAGAGGCGGAATGGTTATTGTTAAGGTGTTGATTCTATAGAGTAAATCTTCTCTGAATCTGCCTTCCATTATTTCCTGTTCCGGACTTTTATTAGTTGCCGAAATAAATCTAACATCTAGATCTATCCGTCCATTCCCTCCAACACGCTCTATTTTTCTCGTTTCCAATGCCCTAAGAAGTTTCCCTTGCACATTAATTGGAAGGTCACATATCTCATCTAAAAAAATCGTTCCGTAATTTGCTTCTTCAAATCTTCCAATTCTCCTTGTTGATGCCCCAGTAAATGAACCTTTTTCATGTCCAAATAGCTCAGACTCAATCACCCCTTCAGGAAACGCTTGGCAGTTAACTGGCACGATTGGTTCTTGATTCCTATCACTTTTCATATGAATATAGTTTGCAAACACCTCTTTGCCAACACCTGATTCACCTAGGAGCAAAATATTTATTCCTGATGACGCTGCCCTTTCACACATTTCCAAGATCTCTGCACACTCTTGGTTTTTTGTTTCCATAAAAACGTCATTGTCATTTTGATTTTGTATCAATATTGAGCTTTTTCGCTCTAAACGTTTCAATTTAGCTAATCTATCTACTTTGAGCATTAGTTCTTCTAAGTCGCTACTCTTCACAAAATAGTCTTTTGCTCCAAATTTTATACTATCTACCGCACTTTCAATAGAACCATAAGCCGTCATTACCATAATGTCCATATCTATGGCTTTTTTAACGATTATTTTTATTAATTCCTCTCCATCCATAATTGGCATCTTAAGATCAGTAATAACAAGATGAATCTCTTCTTCGTTAATTATCCTAAGTGCTTCTTGTCCATTTGAACACGTCCAAGTATTATACCCTGCATTGCCCAATATCATTGAAACAACTTTTTGATACTCAATCTCATCATCTACAATCAAAATGTTATAGCCTTTAATTTTACTCATATTTTCCTCCACCTATGGGCATCTCAATATAGAACGAAGTCCCTGCCCCCACGTTTCTTTCTGCTCTAATATTTCCTCCAATTTGTTCTAACTGAGAACTAATAACATAAAGGCCTAAGCCAGTACCCGTCTCTTTGCTTGAATAAAAAGGATTAAATACCTCGGATATTTTATCTGATGGTATACCACACCCATTATCTTCAAATATAATACTCATAGTAGTTTTATTTACAGAAATATTGATGTTTATATATTTTTCTCTCGTAATTCCATCAAAAGCATCTATACTATTATTCAAAAGATTTACAAATATCATTTTCAAAATCTCTTCATTTATTAAAATATTACCCGTCTCTTTTTTATCTATATTGTAGTTTATACTAATTTTATTGTTTTTCAAGTTTTTTGCTTCTAGTACAACAAAGCTCTCAACTAACTCTTCGATATTGATTTCTTTGTTTTCATCATTTGAAAGCCTAGAAAATTTTAATAGATTTTCAATAAGCATATTTATTCTATTAATTGACTCATTTATTACTTTAATAGCGTGTTCTCCGTCACTTCCTTGGCAACTCTGCTTTATTAAGAAAATATAACTTTTTATCAACCCTAACGGGTTTCTAATTTCATGTGCCAACCCTGCCGACAATTGACCAACTGCAACCATCTTCGCTTCTTGCCTGTTTTGAATTTCGTTTATATACCTTTTTGTATTATCTTCTATGATAATTAATTTTTTCTCTCCTTCATCAAAGGATATTTTTTGTGTAGCATAATACTTATTACCTAGTTTAAATATTTTTCCTTCTGGATTACTTATATATGGCTCCAAGCTTGGTAATTCATTGATGTTTTCTCCAATAATTTGATTTTTCTCAGTACCAATAAAGTTTTTAATTGCATCGTTTCCTTCAACAATTTTTCCTTGCTCGTTTACAAATATTAATCCTCTATCCAATGAGTCAAGTATTACTCGCAATTCTTCTTTGCTCTCTGAAAGTTCCCTTGTCTTTATGGCAACTTTTCTAGACGTTAAATAATTCCAACTCAAAAGTGTAACGGTAATCCCAATAATAACGAATATCATCTTGTATATGTAGTTTAATTGCTTTATATCTACCGCCGCAGGTTGAACTGAGCCAAACCACTTTCTCTGCGTTTGATAAATAAGTTCCTTTTGTTTCATGGATAAAATACTCTTTTCAAGAACACTTTTTAATTGCTCATTTTTCTTATCCAGTGCAAAGCAAAGTTCCTTTCTGTAAAAAGCATATCCTAAAAACTTATATCTATTTATATCATTTCTACTCTCATTAAGAATATATGACAATTTTGTTTCGTCTCCCGCTATAGCTTGCACTGTATTATTCTCTAGCAATCTCAACCCTTCTTGTAGGTCTTTGACATAAACAATTTTTACGCTATCGTCCCCTGCATAAAAGCCTTTCAAATCTTTTTCTATACCATCGCTTATATCAATAGCTATTTTAACATCTGTAAGCTCCTTGATGTTGTTATATTGCTCTGATTCTCTCACCAAAATTTTGCCATGCAGTATATAGATAGGCTCTGTTAAAGCATAACGTTTTAATGCTTCTCTGCTTTTTTCCATTATAACAACTTGTACATCCTTACTTATTGCCCTGCTATTTTCTTCTTTTGGAAACATTCTAATAGACATTTCATTTTCTGCTTCTATGGACAATTGTGATATAAAGTCGACAAGCATTCCACTTTTTTGATTTTCAATATCTATAAAAGCTAACGGAGTATGATCCGTCTGTAATCCGCAAACTATTTCCGTCTCTTTACAGTATTTCTGTTCTGCTGCTGTTAATCCAAAATTGTATTTTATGTAGTCCAGCCAGTCTAAATTGTATTTTATCATTGTATTCATTGAAAATCCAAAGAATACTAACACGAAGACTCCTGACAATATTAACCCTATATTTCGTTTCATAATCTACCTATATCTCTTTTAAATTCAAGTGTGATTGTTATTAAAGTATAGTCTACCCGTCTAGATTTTGCAACTGCCTACTTTCCATTTTCTATGCCACTATAAAAGCGAGAGCTTTTATTTCCACAAAATCTCTCGCCTTATAATTCTATTTATTTTGTCTTCCAGAGTATTTCTGCTCTTCTTTGAGACTGGTCAAGATGATCGCTAATTGCTGCTATTGCACCGTCAGTATCTTCTCTTTTGATAGCATCCAGAATCTTTTTGTGTTCGACTAAAATCTCTTTCAAATAGCCTTGTTCATAAAAAATTACTTTTCTAGTTTGATCTATATATTCTTTGTATGACCGCAATACCTGCGCCATAAACCTACTTCCAGTAGAATTATAAATAATGTCATGAAAATCATTGTTGATTTCTAAAACCTTTTTACTGTCCTTTCTGGTTGTATAAAATTCCATCAAATCACATTGATCCTTCAATTTTTCAATTTCTTGCGGAGTAATCCTTTTAACTGCCCACTCTACCGCCAGAATCTCCAAAGCTTTCCTTACTGCATAAATATCATCAATATCCTGCTTGGTAAAGCCCTTTGCAAAACAACCTCTGTTTGGTATATAGTCAATTAAGCCCTCATTTTCAAGCTGCTTAAAAGCCTCTCTAATTGGGGTTCTGCTAACTCTTAACTCTGTGGCAATTTGATTTTCCTTTATCTTTTCGCCAATATGATATTCTCCTTTTAGAATTCTTTCTCTAATTACGTCTGCTATCTCATCTGTCAATGAAAAAATATTTGAGAAGCTACCGCTATCTGTCATCACCGTCTCCTATCTAAATAAAATTTTTTATAAAATATGATTTTCTAATACTTGAACGCCATAATCGAAATCTGTTATTTGTAGATAATATTCTGCCGAGTCGATCAACGCTTTCATTGGGCATAGCCCTATGACTTCTGTGCCAGTTACCATTACGCCATATCTCTTTGCTTCTGCTTTCACCAATTCAGTAACCCTGTAAAGAGGAGTTTGCTCAAAGTTGGTCATATTGATTGAAACCTGCGCATATTTTTTACCTGTTTCCTCATTTTCAATTTCAAATCCCATAGCCTTTACACACTTTAATCCACCATCTTTTTCCCTGATGATTTTAGCTATATTCTTAGCAATTTGGACGTCTTCTGTGTTCAAATTCAAGTTGTATGCAACTAGTGGTGGTCTTGCTCCAACTGCCATAACTCCTGCTGTTGGATGAATTTTTCTTCCACCAAAATCAGGCTCCCATTCTGGTTCCTGAACCTTTGCTGCCATTCCTTCAAACTGACCTTTTCTGATTTTAACCAAATTCTGTCTATCAGGTGTAGTTGCTGAATACTCATATAGGAATACTGGAACGCCAGCTTCCTCAGCGATTCTCTTTCCTACTACTTTTGAAAGTTCAACGCAATCTTCAGTAGTACAATCCTTTATGGCAAGAAAAGGCATTACGTCAACCGCTCCCATTCTTGGATGCTCACCTTGATGCTTTGTCAAATCTATTAATTCAGCTGCTTTTTTAACTAGCTTTACGCTTGCCTCAGTGACGCCATTTTTATCCCCAATATATGTAATTACTGTCCTGTTGTGACTTTCATCACTTGAGTAATTTAGAAGTGTGCATCCAGGTGTTGTCCTGATTTGATCCACGCATGCTTCTATAACCTCTGGTCTTCTTCCCTCACTAATATTAGGAATGCTTTCAATAATTTGTGCCATTTTTTGTTCTCCTTTTAAACTGTTTTATTTAAAATTTTCCCTACCAATTGTTAATAACGTCAGTTTACAATGCCTCTAATACATCATTATACAACTGACTTGCAATTTTGTCTGCCTCATCATACATTCTTTTTCCTTCTTTAGCAAAATACTCAGCTTTTTCTTTGTCTTTTACTCCCGGAAGATTAATCATTACGTTTAACCACGCACCTTTTATGCACCCAGTCAAATTTAGAATTGCTACACCAAGGTCACTTGCTGCATTTGGATTTGACTTCCCAATCATTGTCTTTGCAAGCATTAGTCCTTCATAGCCAAGTTGTACATTTCTAAAAGGTACTTCGGTCGCAACTAATGTGCCATCATCTATTGCTTTTCTTCTTGCCGCTTTTTCTTCATCAGTTGTTTTTGGCATTTTAAATGCCTCCGCAATCAAATTAAAAGCATCTGTGTCTTTGTCAATACCGTCAACCAACTCATCATAAAGAGCTTGACCTTTTTCTTTTGCGGTTCTGCATACTGTTTCAAAGTCAGCATACTTTTCTTTGCCTAAAGTTAGGTCTGCAACCATAATAAATAGTCCCACTCCTTGAGCTCCGGCAAGAGCGCTGACAGAACCACCACCAGGTGCTGGTGCATCTGATTTTAGTACGTCCAAATATTTTTTTAATTCCATATCTATTAATTTCATTATACCAAAATTCCTTTCTTGATTACTTGCAACGCAAGATTTGAACCAAAACGGTAACAAAGCATTTCCATATTTGGTGCATTCCAAATAACAACATCGCCTTGTTTTCCCACTTCCAAAGTTCCTACTTTGTCACCTTTGCCAATTGCACAAGCTGGATTAATAGTAACAGCCGTCAGCACTTCTTCTGGTAACATCTTATATTTTATACATGCCAAATTCATTATGAATTGTAAATTCAAAGATGGGCATGACCCTGGGTTGAAATCCGATGCCGTTGCAACTGGAATCCCCAGTTCTATCATTCTTCTTACAGGCGCAAAGTTAGCACCTAAATAAAATGATGTTCCAGGAAGACACATTGCTGTAGTTCCGCCTTTTGCCATAGAAGCCAGTCCTTCTTCATTGATTGAAATCAAATGTTCTGCACTTACAGCTCCGATTTCTCCAGCTAGAACCGAACCTCCGATTGCTTCTATTTCGTCAGCATGAATTTTTATACCAAATCCATACTTCTTTGCACATTCCAAATATTTTTTGCTTTGGGTGTAGTTAAAAACTGAGTCCTCCGTAAATACATCACAAAAGTCAGCCAAATTATGTTCTTTTATGTATGGGATAAGCTCATCGCATAGCATATCGATAAACTCATCTGCTCTGTCTTTATATTCAACCGGTATAGCATGAGCGCCCATAAACGTTGAAACCACGTCCATTGGGTGATCTTCATTAAGCTTTTTTAACACTTCCAACATCTTTACTTCTGTATCAAAGTCTAAGCCATAACCACTCTTTGCTTCACATGTGGTCACACCAAGTCCCATCATCTCGTCCAAAAAACCTTCCGTCTTGTCATAAAGTTGTTCAAATGTCGCTTCCCTTGTCTTTTTCACTGTGTCAAGTATTCCGCCACCTGCCCTTAAAATGTCCAGATAAGTAGCACCTTTTAGCTTTAGTGGAATTTCATTCTGTCTATATCCACCAAATATCATATGAGTATGCCCATCGACTAGGCCTGGCGTTACCAAGTTTCCTTCTGCATCAATAATTGTATCGGCATCTTTGGCCCCATCTGGAAGATTTCCATCACTTGTGATTTCTTTTATTATTCCATCTTCCATAATTATAGCTGCATTTTCTAACTTTAAATTCTCACCTTGTTTTGGCCCTTTGTGGCTAAAACTTCCTGTTGGCGTCTGTAATATCCCTATATTCTTGATTAATAATGTCGCCATTTCAATCTCCTATTTTATAATCATAGGTTGCCACCATAAGGCAGCAACCTATTTTTTTACTTTTGCAAAATCCTATTATTTAACGTATTTGTCTACAAATTTTTCTACTAACTGGTCATCTGCAATAAATGGAATAGTTATATGTCCTTTTCCCTCATAGTTTTTATTATATTCTACTGAAGTTGAAAGTGCATTTTCATTTCTTGCCCAGTTTCTTCTAGCTACTCCGCCCATTACGTCCCACATCATTGAGGACTTAATGATTTCGTCAGTTCTTTCCGAACCATCTAGAACAAGACCGAATCCACCGTTTATTGCTTTTCCTATACCAACGCCACCGCCGTTGTGAAGTGCGCAAAGTGACATTCCTCTAGCTGCATTTCCAGCAAAACATTGAACTGCCATATCAGCCATTACATTTGAACCGTCTTTTATATTTGAAGTTTCTCTAAATGGCGAGTCTGTACCCGATACATCGTGGTGATCTCTACCCATCATTACTGGTCCAATCTTTCCTTCTCTTACCATTTCATTGAATTTAAGACCAATTCTTGTTCTGCCTTCAGCATCTTGGTAAAGAATTCTCGCTTGAGTTCCAACTACTAATTTATTTTCCTTTGCATCTCTTATCCAAGCCCAGTTATCTCTGTCTTGTGCTCTTCTGTTTGGATCTATGCAATCCATTGCAGCCTGATCAGTTGCGTCAAGATCTTCTGGTTTTCCAGATAAGCAAACCCATCTAAATGGTCCGTATCCATAGTCGAATAAAATTGGTCCCATAATGTCTTCAACATATGAAGGCCAAATGAATCCGTCTTTATCGTCGTAACCATTCTTTGAAATTTCTTTTACTCCTGCATCGTACATAGCTTTCATAAATGAATTTCCATAGTCAAAGAAATATGTGCCATCTTCTGTAAGATTTTTTATTGCATGGTAATGTCTGTGTAATGACGCGTCTACCATTTCGCAGAACATATCTCTATCTTTATGTAACATTTCTGTTCTCTTTGCAAATGTTAGCCCCACTGGACAATATCCGCCATTGTATACGTTATGACATGATGTCTGATCTGACAACAAGTCTATGTGGAATTTCTTTTCTACTGCTGCTTCAAGCAAATCAACAATATTTCCCCAATATGCTATGGAAATCGTTGTCTTATTTTCGATATGCTCTTTTGCAATTTTGAATACTTCGTCAAGGTCATCACAAATTACATCAACCCAACCTTGGTCGTGTCTTGTCTCTATTCTTGATCTGTCCACCTCTGCAAATATACCTACTGCATTCGCAATGTTTGCTGCCTTTGGCTGAGCTCCACTCATACCGCCAAGTCCCGATGATACAAATGTATGTCCTGCAAGATCTCCTTGTTCTGATACCCCAAGATATTTCCTTCCTGCATTTAGGATTGTATTGAAAGTTCCATGAACGATTCCTTGTGGCCCGATATACATCCATCCACCAGCAGTCATCTGCCCATAGTTGGCAACTCCCATTTCCTCTGCGATTTCCCAATCGTCGATGTTGTCATACATACCAATCATAATTGAGTTAGTAATTATAACTCTAGGAGCTGTTGGCTTTGATGGGAATAGCCCAAGAGGATGTCCGGATTCCACTACTAATGTTTGATCTTCTGTAAGTTCTTCAAGGTATCTCTTTAGCAGTCTATATTGTAACCAGTTTTGACATACTTGACCTGTTTCTCCATATGTAACCAATTCGTATGGGTAAAGTCCAACTTCAAAGTCTAAATTATTTTCTATCATAACTTGGAAAGCTTTGCCTGCCAAACATTTTCCTTTGTACTCGTTAATTGGTTTTCCGTATAATCTGCCTTCAGGTCTATATCTATAAGCATATATTCTGCCACGAGTTGTTAACTCTTCCATAAATTCTGGCGCTAATTTTTCGTGTAATTCTTCTGGCACATAACGAAGTGCGTTCTTTAAAGCGACTATTGTTTGCGCTTTTGTAAGTCTAAATCCTCTGTCTGGAGCTCTTCTAATTCCCTCTTTAAATTCTGGATAATCAGGATACTCGTTTCCAAGTTGGATTGTCATTGCTTTTTGTATTGTTTTATTATCTAACATTAAATTTCCTCCCACTTAAATATATTTTATCTTTGTATTATTTAATTTTAACAACTTTTTCTACTGCTTCAACGATTGAATTGTCTTTTATCATCTCGTCGAATTTGACTAATTCATCATGCATTATTACGTCTTGATCCACTGGATCTGACAATGTTCTGATGTAATCATAAGCTGCTCTTGTAGCAGGTGCCAAGTTTTCAATTTTGCTTTCGCCGATTTCCTGTCTTAGCCAAATTCCTTGAGCTGCTGAGGCAAGTTCGATTCCCAATACCTTTTGTGCATTGTCAAGAACCAAAGCTGCTGTTCTAGCAGAAGTTGTACCCATAGATACATGGTCTTCTTGGTTTCCAGATGATGGAATTGAGTCAACGCATGCAGGATGGTCATAAACTTTGTTCTCTGAAACCATAGATGCTGCCGCATACTGTGCAATCATAAATCCGGAACAAACTCCGCCATGTTTTGTTAAGAAACCAGGCAAACCCTCTGATAATGCTGGGTTAATCAGTCTTTCTGATCTTCTCTCCGAAACGTCAGCAAGTTCTGAAATTGCAATCTTCATAAAGTCAAAAGCAAGTGCCATTGGCTGTCCATGGAAGTTACCGCCTGAGATTACTTCGTCATCATCTGGGAATACTAGTGGGTTATCTGTAACTGCATTGATTTCTGTTGAAACTACACCATATACATAGTTTATAGCATCTCTTGATGCACCATGAATTTGTGGTATGCATCTTAGTGAGTATGGATCTTGAACTTTTGTTGGTTGAACGTCAAATGCATTTTTGCTTCCTTCTAATAATGCAAGTAGGTTCTTTGCAACGACTCCCTGACCTTGATGTGGTCTTAAGTCATGAACTTTATGGTCATAAGCTTTTGTAATTCCATGAAGTGCTTCTGCTGTTAATGCTGTAGCAATATCTGCTACTTTTAGCAAGTGCATTGCATCCCAAAGTACGTTAACGCCTACTGCTGTCATCATTTGTGTACCATTGTTTAGAGCTAATCCTTCTTTTGCTGCAAGTACAACTGGTGTAATTCCAGCAGCTTTCATAGCTTCTTCTGCGGTAACTGTTTTCCCCTTATATTCTACTTTGCCAAGTCCAATAAGTCCTAGCGCAATGTGTGATAAAGGTGCCAAATCTCCAGATGCTCCAAGTGAGCCTTTTTGTGGGATAACTGGATGTACCCCTTTGTTTAACATGTCTACTAATGTTTGAATAGTTTGAAGTCTAATACCTGAATTTCCTCTTGACAATGCATTGCAACGAAGCAACATAGCTGCTCTAACGCATTCTTGTGGATAAGGTTCGCCAAGTGCGCAAGTATGACTGATGATTAAATTCCTCTGCAAGTCTGCTGTTTCTTCTTTTGAGATTAAAACATTTGCAAATTTTCCGAAGCCTGTAGTTAATCCATAGATTACTGCGCCTTCTTCAAGTTTCTTTTCTATGTAGTCCCTAGCTTTATTTACTGCCACCTTTGCTTTAGGTGCAATCTCTACTGTTTCCATTCCTCGGGCAACGCGAATAACCTCTTCTACTGTAAGGTCGCGTCCATTAATTATTACTGCCATTTTTTCTCCCCATTTCTTTAATATATTTTATACATTTTTATGCATAAATATTCACCAAACAAACAATATTTTCTTGTATTCTATTATACAATTTTTCTAAAGTTTTTACTATACTTTTTTTAAAAGAAATGGCTTTTTATAGGGTTTTATGGGTATTTTTTTACTGTTTTTTCGTTTTTATTCACCCTTATTTTTTCGCTTTAATACATTAATGCTTTATCGCTTTATCATGTATATTTATTAGAAGACTGTATTTTTTAACTTATAAATGACGGAATATTCCCTGTACTTATTACAATCACTACCTTTGGCAAAATTGTCTTTTGCCGTATATTATCCTCTATTAAAAAATCCCCAATTTAACCCAATGCCCCTTGTGTTTATGGTAGCCTTACGCTCTGCTTTCATGAATTGTCTGATAGTTCTGCATAAAGTTTCATTTTTGCTTTTTATTTTGTCACTAACTTGCCTATTTGTTTTGCCCAATGTCCCCATGCTTCTGTAACTATTTTTCTCCCTGCAAACATAGATGCAAGAGATGGATCTAACTTTGGCGCTATTTCCACTACATCAAAACCTATAACATTCAGCTCTGTAAAAAGTTTTTCGATTAATGTCAACGCCATTCTCGGAGTTATCCCACCAAATTGTGGAGTACCTGTTCCTGCCGCAAACCCAGGATCCAGCGCATCAATATCAAAAGTAATGTAAACTTTTTTGAACTTCTTCATTTTCTTAATGCAATCTTTTGCAACGCTTTCAATCCCGTCGTGATAACAATCGTAAGCGGTCTTTACTTGTATATCGTTTTCTACATGAAACTGAAATTCGTCGGGTTCAATTGACCTAATTCCAATAAAATATAGGTTTTCTAGTGAAGAAACATTTTTTAATTCTAAGGCTCTTCGCTCTGTGCTTCCATGTGACAACGGGTCACCTTCTAAAGCATCGCAAAGGTCCATATGTGCATCGATATGTATTATTCCAAATTCTTCGTCAAGCCCATTGTTTACACCACGTTCTACTGGTATAGTGACGGAATGGTCGCCACCAATCATAGTAAATTTGACTCCAGCTCTTACTAGTTTTTCTACATATTCTTCTATTTCACCAAACAGTTTATCTCTTGTTTCATATTGAAAATCTCCAGCATCTACCACGTTTAGGTTTTCATAGTAACTCAATCTTTCTGTACAAGGTGTAGAGCAAAATGTGTTTTGACGCAACGTATCTGGTGCCTCTGCCGCTCCACCTCTAAAGCTTACTCCTTCATCAAATGGAATGCCAAAGATTACTACGTCTGCATCTTTTTCTTTCATTTCTACTCGGTTTAACCCACACCACGCACCACTTTGTTTTGCATAATTGTTTTTTACTAACATAATATACCTCCTCTGTTTTTTGATTACATAAACGTCTTTGTTCCTTATATAATAACCAATATTTTTCTTATTGTAAATGTTTACTGTTTTTTTGCATACAAAAAAGACACCCTAAGGTGTCTTGTATTTTTAGATTAGTCTGCTACGTAAGGAAGTAATGAAACTCCATTTTTTGATATGTGTGCATTATTACAAGCTTATAATATATGTGTATCCAATGGTTCAGCTTGTTCAAGCAAAGAAGTTTCACATGTACTAAAAAATATTGGACTATCATCGGAAGACGCAAAAAAACTGTAAGATTTTCTTTTGGGATTATTATATCAAACTTATAATTGTTTTTTTTAATTCATTATTAATCGGTCTAAATTCTTTAATAGAGTTATAGTAAACAAGTATTTCACCTTCCTCTAATAGCATTATAAATTTCTCTCCTTTTGAGGTATACATGACAATGCGTAGCTGTCCTTTCTTATCGATGGGAAAGTCAGAAAAAAATCCAGAAGGTTTAATTTCCTGTTTACTAATAGCACTATATATTAAATGTTTTTTATCATCCGTTAAGTCTTTCTCCACATATCCTGTCTCACCCAAAATCAACGCTTCAATGTTTTCTACATTTTTTTCAAGTGGAAAACCTTCTAATTCAGCAACTGTAAGCGAGTGATTGTAATAAAATAGCATACCGCTTATAAAAATTAATATCACAAACGCAATTTTTTTATGTTTCATTGATAAACTCCATTCTTTTAATACGCAATAGATATATTTTATTATAACACATAGATCGGTAGTTTGACAGTAAAGCAAGCTAAAAACCCCTCATAGCATTGAAAGATGCTAACTTTGAGTTTAATCTTAATGATATTCTTGCCAAGCTCTGTTATGGTAGAATTCTTAGTCCGTCTTCAAAGATTGCAACTTATGAGTTTTCTAAGACATTGCTTCAACCACCCGACTTTAATAGTCACCAAGTATACAGGGCACTCGACGTCCTTTCAAAATACTCAGAGCAAATCCAATCGCAGCTGTACCATAACAGTTTGGCACTAAGCAAAAGAAAACAGACCTCTGCCAATTGTTGAAATGGGATTATTCATAGATAAAGATGGGGTACCACTTGCAGTTACTATTAATCCAGGTAACACTAATGAGCAAGTGACTATGAAACCTCTTGAGAAGAAATTGAACAGTGCTTCCGAATCATGAAAACAAAAATGATACGCAAAAATCAGCATACAAAAAAGACACCCTAAGGTGTCTTGTATTTTTAGATTAGTCTGCTACGTAAGGAAGTAATGAAACGATTCTAGCTCTTTTGATAGCTGTTGTTACTTCTCTCTGATGAACAGCACAAGTTCCTGTGATTCTCTTAGGAAGAATTTTACCTCTTTCTGTAATATACTTTCTAAGTTTTTCAACGTCCTTGTAATCTATTGTTTCTGTCTTGTCGGCGCAAAATTGGCATACTTTTTTTCTTCTCATGCCACCGCCACGTCTTTTATCCATCATAATGTTATCTCCTTTCTTTTAGAACGGAACATCTTCATCGATCGCTTGGAAGGAATCTGGGATTTCTTCTGCAGCTGGTCTTTTTGAAGTTTGTGTACTTGGAGTTTTATCTCCCCATTCCAAAAATTCTACTCTGTCTGCAACGACATCAGTCGTGTAAACTGTTACACCATCTTTGTTTTTATAGCTTCCGGTTTGTAGTCTTCCTTGTACACCAACAAGTCTGCCTTTTGCAAGATACTTTTCGCAGTTCTCAGCTTGTTTGCCAAATACTGTGATTCTTGGAAAATCTGTTTGTTTTTCAGCACCCTGTCTCTGTGGTCTATCGATTGCAATTGAAAAAGTTGCAACTGCCATTTGAGTACTTGGTGTATACCTTACTTCTGGATCTCTTGTAAGTCTACCTATTAGTACAACACTATTCATAACTACACCCCATTCCTATTTTTGATCTTTATTGATGATAATGTGTCTCATTACTGATTCTGCGATTCTAAGTCTTCTGTCTAGTTCTTTAGGTAATTCTGTACTTGCCTTAAAGTCAATAACTACGTAGTAGCCTTCAACCTTCTTTTCGATAGGATAAGCAAGCTTTCTCATTCCCCAAACATCTACTTTTTCGACTTCGCCATCAACAGCAATAATTCCTTTTACAGTTTCGATTGTTGCCTCTTTCTTTTCATCTTCTAAAGTAGGATTGATAATGAACATAACTTCATAATTTGTCATTCTTTTCACCTCCCTGTGGACTATTGGCACCATTTCTCATGGTGCAGAGATCGCGCGAATAAATTTCCACGCCCTAATATTATACTACAATTCGGACAAATTGCAAGAGTTTTTTAATTTATGTGTTGCTTTTTATATGGCTCACATATGATAATTCTCATTAAACTTTAGGGAACACCACAAAAGTTTGATTGTCCATTTTTTCCTTCATGTAAAATACGCATCTCCCAAAGCCTGTTAATTGACTTTATAGAAAATTGATATCCATTTTTCGCAGTTCTTTTTTGATTTGCTCCTTTTTTCGAAAGAAGCGGCTAAGTCCATAAAATAGTGCTAATGGGATACTTATGCCTATTGCCATTGTGAAGAAACTGTTTGGATCAACGCCCACGTCCCCAAAAAAAATATTATTATTTTCTATGTATTCGCTGGGGATGCTATAATTCTTTAGATTATGCTTTCTTTCAAAAAATCTTGCGGCAGTTTTATATCTGCATTCTCCTATTTCAGCTGTATTTAGAGGTGCGATATCCAATATTTCCTGTGCGCTACTCCTAATTTGAAGATGACTGTAAGCGACGACTTCCTTTTTTTCATTTTGCTTTATAATGATTTCAGCGGTCGTTCCATTCTCCATAGAATAACTGTCATGGACAATCTGATATTCACTTTGAAGATTTGTCGCATATACACCGATACTACTTAATGTTATCACAATTACAAGAATCGGAAGCAATCCCCATAGGAAATTTCTTTTCTTTGATAAAAAGAATTCCACAATAAATAACGCTATACTAATTAGTAAACTCACACACCATAATAAAGTGCTGCTCATATTGTTTCTCCCTCCCCATCATAAATCTGTTAGCTTCATCTTTTTCAGCATATTACGCTTCTTATTCCGGTATTTCATTAAGAGATATACCGATAATATGGAGATGCTAGGGAAAAAAGCATATATGAATTTTAAGGAAAAAACCTCTGCAGCGTACTTTCGTTTTTCAGTGGATTCTAGGTTTCGCTTTAATTCTGTATAATTAAGCGATTCTCCTGTAAATTCTTCAAACGAAATTCCATGTGAAAATAGCGCTGTTTCAATATTGCCTAAATTCGAGAAGTCTTTTTTCTTGCTTTGAAGCATCCCATTTTTTACGGAAATATCGAGATATTCTGTGTTCGTATCTTGATTTGTTATAAACTTCCCAATATAAATGAGTTTTTTGTTTTCGTTTATTGCTACTTGTTGGAATCCAATGACGTCTGTCCCTTCTTTGATTTCAATTGTTTCAAAAGAAGGAAGCGTCGCATCGTGTTTGGTTAAAGTAGTACAAAACATGATTCCTGACAAAATAAATACAGTACAAAGTAATACAAATGCTTTCCGGCTATGCTTCTTCAAATAGAATACCTCTAATATTGCAGCGCCGGTGATAAAACTCAGATATATTAGTGAAGAATAAATTGTAATTATATTCTCAATAATGATATTAATTATACTCATATCTATTTCCTTTTTATATCCTTTTTATATGCATTTATTAGCAGCTTTGCGGTTTCAAAATCGATTCTATCCTCTAAGGCCATCTTTTTTACAAGCTTTACATATGGTTCAGAGTTTTCTTCTTCCTGTATTTGTATTTTGTTTATTATCTTATCAAGGCGTAAGCGTACGGTTGGGTATGTTACCTTGTAATCTCCCGCTATTTTTTTTAATGACCCGCTATTTAGGATGAATTTTTTTATAAAAACGATGTCTTCGTCTTCTAAGTTTTCCATCCAGCTCGGTATAATTTCAATTGCCATTTAAGGACCTCCACCCTCATATTTTATATAAACTATTCTCGAATACATCAGTAAAAGGAAAGCAGAAGTATCTGTTTCCCTTTTACGAATCAATAACCCTAATGCCCTATTTTATTTTTCTTTCTGCTTCGTATTACAGCTACTACCGCACTGCAAACCAAAATCATACAAACTATGATAAAAAGCAGACCTATTAATTGCCACTTTCCAATGTAAAACATGTCACCACCCCTAACTTACCGACCAAGAATGCTTAACCTTCTTTTCATTTGAATAGACTATCCCTTTGTTGTCTATTAAAAGTGTATGTCTATTCAAAACTTTAATTTTATTAAAGTCAATATTAAAGATAATTTCCTTTTATTTAATATGACTCACATATGATAATGTCCTAGTATACTGAAACCTTAGACTAAGAAAAAAGGTGGGTGTTATCAGAAAGGTTATTTTAACTCGGTGAGAAAGCTACAGGTTTTCATAGATGCACAGCTCCGTCTTTGCAATAAAAACTAACAAGGCAATGCCAGAAACTGCTACCGAGGGGCATTTCCGAAAGTGGAAGTTTAGTCAAAAGTGAAACTGAATCTGATCGCAAAACTGATAATGAGAATCATTATCAGTTATCGCTGTAATTAAGCCCCGAAAAAAATAAATATTGGATTTGCTCACAGAATCACAAAAAATAGTGGCTCAGTGAGCAGATTCTCCAATAAAAATTGATTTTGGGCGGTCAATCGGCAAATCTCAAGTCACCCCTGTTGCAAATGCAACAGCTAGCAAACATATATTGTAAATTTTTGTAGCAAAGTGGACTGCTAGTCAGTTCCTTACAGTCCCCCAGATGAGTTCTGCTCACTGGCGCGTCTTTTTGATCGATTCTGTGAGCAAATCAGGAAATTATTTTTTTCTTGGAAGAATTAGCGGGTTTTGCTGTTTCCTTTGCCAGCTTTCGAATTAATTTCCATTATTTCACGATTGATTTTCTGGCGCTAATGTTTAACGATACTCAGGACATTTTCAAAAGTGATTGACACACTAAAAGTATCATATGATACTTTAGGAGTAGTGGAAACAGGTGGAGAAATGACAGAGTAGGACTTAAATTAATTAGAGGTTTTAACATAGCCTTTTGGTTAGTTGATGCACTTGCAACAGTATATTCTGCAATGGGATATAAAGGAGTTCAAGTTAAAGTTATATGGAATATGTTGTCATGATTAAACATCAAGCTGGACAAGAATTTAAAGTTGAAGGTTTGAGACCACAATATATTACAACTTCAAATTACAAACATCATTTTGATGTTTGTATTTCTTTTGATATTTTGTTTATTATATTATTATTGCAATTAGTATTAAATTCTTCACATATTAAAAACAAAGAATTATATATTTCAAGATAATCAAAATTATTCGCAGTATCCTTAAAATTTGCATATATATTTATATATCTTAAATACGATTCAAAATCCAACAATTCGTACTTTTCATCTAATAAAGTAAAAGGGAATTTCCAAAGAAAACGATTTATTTTAGCTGTGCTTGAATAACAATTTTGAAAAAAATTATTACATAATATTTTTAAATCTGTTTCTTTTTTATCAATATTTTTTTCTGCTTTTATTATTTGTAATTCATTACTTATTTCTATTGTTTGTTTTTTTATCTCACTAATTTCTGTTTTAATTTCACTTATTCCATATGATGTGTAAATAATAAATATTAATATAATCAATAAAAATGATAAATAATATTTGTACTTTTTTATAAAAGCAAATTTTTTCATTCTATATTCCTTTCTTTAAAAAACATATCAATATAAATAATTGTAAAATTACTGGGTAAGGCTCTTGGCAAGCATAGAAAAGCAGGTATGTTTTTCGTTTGTTAGTGACTTAGTCCTAAAACCTCTAGTGACAAAAAATTCGTTTCGCATATATAGACTTTAAATAACTTCTGTTGTAATTCTAAAAATATTTTTCCCTCTATTTTTAATGACATATGAATTTTCTTCTTCTAAAAACGATTCTTTGATTTGTTCATATCATGAAATCCCCTCCCCCTATTGCAAATAATTATACCATGTAGTTATTTTATTGCAAGGCAGCTTCGATTATTTCTATACCTTTTCTTATTTGTCCGTAAATTACTTCTTTTCGATATTTAGGAGCAAATACTATATGGTCTTTGCAGTTGTAACTTGAATGTGATAAACTATTGTTGTCCTTCATTGGACTACCTCCTTTTCAATATGAAAGCAGGGAAGAACTCTTAGATACTCGACAATTATCGTTATTCATGTAAATGTAAAATAGGAGGATGATTTGAATTTATTATTATTAAATATTCCAAGCTTTGGAAGTATAGTTTTGGGGTTATTGCTTATTATTTTTCATAAGAGCCCAATCAACAGAATAATTGGGTTTTACACAAAGTTGTCAATAAAAAATAAGAGTACATGGCAATATGGTAATTTATTAACGGGAAAATTGTGTTTATTTGTAGGCGTAAGTTCCTTTTTATTTAGTTTATTGTTTTCTCTTTTTTCTCCACTATCATTTAAAAAATTGCTTTTATATATATTTCTTTTTAATATTTTATCATGGATTATTATATGGGTGGTTGTAAACGATAAACTTCACGAAAATTTTGATGATTTTGGAAACAAAAAAAGATAAATTCGCAATGGGAAGAAACGGATTTTTTATTATAAACGAGAGAATTAGCATTATTTAAAACTTATTATAAACAACTTGATAACAAGTTTGATATGATTACAAACGACCACCGTAAAGATTGTAAAATGGTTAATACTGTATCTAATTTGCCAATAAAAAAAGAACATCAAAATGGTGTTCATTTTTATTGGTTTTAGTTTTATGAGATAATAAAATCATTGCTTAAAATCGATTTTGGATTTGAAATCAAACTATTGTTGTCCTTCATTTTACTACCTCCTTTGTAGCTATCTATTTAGAAATCCAAAGGGGCAAAGTTCGAGAGA
>JAVXAG010000012.1:11514-24371 GCA_036660615.1 Anaerovoracaceae bacterium | reverse complement strand
GCGACTTTTACCGACTACCAAATATTGATAGAAAACATTAAAAAACTGTGCTACAATATAAGACAAAGAAAACGGTGATTGCACCGATAAAATAGGAGGCAGGTATGATAAAAGTTGCAATAATTGGAGGGAAACTTCAGGGGACAGAAGCTACATTCTTGGCTAGACTTGCAGGATATAAGAGTATTTTGATTGATAGTAATCCAAAGGTTCCGGCATCGGGGTTTTGCGACGAGTTTGTGTGCGGAGATGTTTGTAAGAGAGATGAAGAAGTAATTGCAGCCATGAAAAGAGCAGACTTTGTGCTTCCAGCAATGGAAAACGAAGAAGTATTGCAGGCAATAGTTGATATCTGTGATGAAGAAAAACTGAAATTGGCATTCGATATGGAAGCATATAAGATTTCATCATCAAAGATAAAAACAGATAAATTGATACACGAAAACAAGATTCCTGCGCCAGAGTATTATCCAGAGTGCGAAGGGCCATATATAATAAAGCCATCAGGAGAAAGTGGCTCTACAGGAGTGCGCAAAGCAGAAACTAGAGAAGAAGTAGAAGAATTTCTTTTACATAGAAACGACAAATTTAACTGGATAGTAGAAGAATATTTGAGTGGGCCATCATACTCCATTGAAGTAATTGGAAATAAAAAAGAATATAGAACATACAAAATTACAGAGATCCATATGGACGAAGTCTATGATTGTTGTAGAGTAACAGCACCTTGCAAGATAACGAAAGAACAAGAAATAGAATTTCATGATATAGCAGTAAGATTGGCTAAGATGGTGAATTTGACAGGGATAATGGACGTGGAAGTAATCGAATACAAAGGACAATTTAAAGTTTTAGAAATCGATGCAAGAATACCTAGTCAAACACCACTTACAGTATACTATTCAACTGGAATTAATTTACTTGAGGAGTTGGCAGACATAGTGCTTTATGGAGAGTTTACTAGAGAACAGAAAGAAACAAACCTATTTGCAAGCTACGAACACTTCAACTTTGATAACCATAAACTGCACCAAATGGGAGAACATATTATGGGAGAGGCAAGACCACTAGTGCCTAGAGAAAACTTGCTGAATGCAGATGTGGTTATATCAGATTTGCAAGATGGAGTCAAAGGATTTAAAGGAATATTTATAAATTCAGCAGAAACAGAGAAAGAGCTAGAGGCTAAAAGAAAGAAAATGATAAGTACTCTAAAATTGTTACCATAATACTCAAAGATATTATTATAAATGAACTAGTAGCTGTGGTACAATACTTGTAGAGAACAAATACTTCAAGAAAGAAGGGATGATTGTGTCAGAGAAATTTACAGTAACACAACAAGAAAGAATTGCAACACTTAACGGAGCAGAGGAACTACTAGAGATGGAGTTTGAAAGTGCCGTTGATAGAGATAACTATTTTAGACAATTAGAAAAAGAAATGGTTAAAAAAAGCAAAGAGAATATATCAAACCTTCTAAATGAAAAACATATGACACAAAGTGTTGAAGTCGGCAGAATGTTAGAAAGATGGTTGATGTCAGATGGCTTTACAAAAGTTGAGACACCGACAATAATTACAAAACAGATGTTGGCAAAGATGACCATAGATGATGAACATCATCTTACAGAACAGGTTTTTTGGTTAGATGCTAAAAAATGTCTTAGACCAATGTTGGCACCAAACCTTTATGTTGTAATGAGAGAACTAAAAAGAATAACAAACAAGCCAGTAAAAATATTTGAAATTGGCTCTTGTTTCAGAAAAGAGTCCCAAGGGGCTCAACATATGAATGAATTTACCATGTTGAATTGCGTTGAGCTTGCCAGCGTAAAAGACGGCGACCAATTGGAAAGACTGAAAGAAATGGCACATAATGCTATGGCAACTTTGGGAATACCAGAAAGCCAATACGAACTAGTTGTAGAAGATTCCACAGTGTATGGAAGTACAGTTGACATAGAAGTAAATGGAATGGAAGTGGCATCGGGTTCATATGGACCACATTTCCTTGACGCAGCTTGGGGAGTATTTGACACTTGGGTAGGCATTGGATTTGGCATAGAAAGATTGACAATGGCAATGACAAAGAGCAAGACGATAAAAAGATTTGGAAAAAGTATTACATTTATAGATGGTGAACCATTATGACAAGATTGATAACAGAGTGGATAGAAAATATGGAAGCTGAGATGGAAGAATACAACAGAGAGCTTCTTAGAAAAACAGGTTATGATTTGGCAAAATTGGCAGCAAAATGCTGTGATGTGCCTAGTGATAAAATGGATAAACTCATTGCAAAATCTAAGGTTGCAGTAGTTCCGATTACCCAAGGGCAAGGACTGATAAGCAAGTTTAGCCAATCAGTGGCAGCCATAGTGAGAACTATGGGGTGTGAAGCTTTTGTTACAGAACATACAGATGTCGACGGAATTTATGATGCTGTACTAGAAAATGCAGATGTGGTTTTTTTTGCAGATGACACCAGATACTTGGCACTAAATTTAAAAAATGGCAAAGCTGGTGATAACAATTACGGCACTGCCCTAGGATATATTCAAGTTATGGAAGCTTTGAAGAAACTAAATAACAGAGATGAATCAGAAGAAATTCTGGTTATTGGATATGGAATAGTTGGACAAGACGCAGTCAAAATACTTAATCAAAAACATATGGATTTTGCCATATATGATAAAGATTTTGATAAAATAAAGGAATTACCTAATGTAAAATTAGATAATATAAAAGACATAAAAAAATACAGAAATATTTTGGACTTTACAAATGTCGGTGGATGGCTAACAAAAGAATACTTGGCAGAGGATGCCATTATTGCTACGCCGGGGATTCCACTTTCCTTAGATGAAGAAGCAAGGAATATTTATGGAGAAAAGACAGTATCTGATTTTTTAGAAATCGGTACAGCTATTATGCTGGGGCTGGCACTTTGCTAACTGGCAATATGCTAACCATTTTGGGGTGCGGATCGTATTGATCACATAGACTCTAAATCTATGCAGCCGAGTGAAACTCTCGGGCACCTCGCCATTATTTAGGAGAGAAGTTAAAAATGATTCAAATAGTATTATTGACAGGCTTTTTAGGAGCTGGTAAAACCACTCTAATGCAGTCATTGTTAGAAACATATAGCAACAATAAAATTGGTGTTATCATAAACGAGTTTGGCAAAGTAAATATAGATGCAAAACTAGTAAAAAGAGATGGAATTGATATGGCGGAGTTGTCCAATGGATCGATTTTTTGTGCTTGCATAAAGGATAAATTCGTAGATGGGCTGATTGCTATGTCAAAAAGTGACATTGAATATCTGTTTATCGAAGCTTCGGGACTTGCAGATCCTTCCAATATGGGAGATATTATCAATGGAATCAAAGCAGATACAAAAGACAATTTATTGCTTAAAGGTTCAATATGCATAGTCGATGGACAAAACTTCTTGGGACTAGTTGAGGTACTTCCTGCACTTGAAAGACAGGTACAGTACGGCAATGCAATAATCGTAAATAAACTGGATTTAATCGACGATAGCACATTCAAAGAGATATCCGACAAAGTTGCAGAGATAAATCAAAGTGTAAAAATATATGGGACAAGCTTTTGCAATGTTGATATAAAAGAAATTGTGGATCATTTTGCAGTCAATTTAATCAGCAGTCAGGATACGACAAACACTTATGAATCCAGACCAAACACATTTATATTAAAGGCAGATGGAAAAATAGAGAAAGATAAACTCATTGAGTTTTTGGAAGCTATCGCAAAAGATAGCTATAGAATAAAAGGATTTGCAGATACTGACCAAGGCATTTTGGAAATAAGTGCAGTGGTTAACAATATAATATTGACACCTTGGGAAGAAAAAGAAGAAACCGAGATTGTGGTTATTTCTGCAGTTGGCATAAAAATGTTAAGTGAGATAACAGAGGCATCCACAAAAATTCTAGGAGGAAGGCTGTATCTATAATGGCTGATAGTAAAAAAAGATATTACAGAAAAAATATTGAATTGTTTTTGTTGCTTGATAAGATGAAACTTTGGCCATCAAGGAGCGGAGTTTTGCATGGAATAAGAAGCATCGAAAGAAATGGAAAATATGCAGATATTACTACTCACTGTGGAAAGACTTTTCAAGTATATAACTCCAGAAGTTCAAGGGCTGCAAGGTGGCTTAGAAATAAATGGGTTGCAAAACCTTGTAAAGATTGCAAAGTACCGGAATGGAAGTTAGAAAAATATTCAAAGACATTTTTTGACTCACATTATGGTAGCGATTTGCGACACAAAGATGAGTAGGGGGAAGTTATATGTATTTTGATATGGATTGTCCTTGCCAAGGGAAAAATTTGGATAAATTGTTACAACCGGTAATACTTAGTATTTTACAGGAAGGTGGCGATTTGCATGGATTTGCCATCATAAAAGAAATGTCAAAGATTCCCAGATTTGCGGAGAATCGTCCAGATGCGGCAGGGGTATATAGATACTTAAAAAAGATGGAAACATCAGGTTTACTGACTTCTGCATGGGATATGGAAGAAGATCAGGGTAATCCTAAAAGAGTTTACAGCATAACAACTCAAGGCAAAGGTTGTTTAGCCAATTGGTCGATTGCACTAAAAGACTATGGGGAGTATATATTTCAATTAGTTGAAAAAATAAATAATGGAATGTAATTTATGGAGCTATCCACAATTGGTTATGATAAACCAGAGGTGTTTCGCTCCTTTTTTTGATAAGATATAGATATTAAGTTTCTTAGTTTCGGCTATAATTATTTACAAAAGGTCAGAAATATGGTAAATTAGTACGATAGGGTAAGTGGTGAATAAACTATGAGTATAGTTATAAATATATTTAAAATATGTATGAAGATTGTTTATGGGATATTAAAAATCTTTCCAACAGATAAAAACAAGGTGCTTTTTCTCAGCCGTCAATCAAACGAATTGTCACTTGACTTTCAATTGCTAAAAGACCAGCTGTTAGAACAACGCCCCGACGTTAAAATTGTGGCGATATGCAACAGAATGGCTGATGGAAAAGATGGATATCTCAAATTTGCGTGGTCAATGGTGAGAAGTATGTACCATTTGGCTACAGCAACTGTTTGCGTATTAGATGCATACTGGCCTACAGTATCTATTTTGAACCACAAAAAAGCTTTGACGGTAATTCAGATGTGGCATGCATTAGGAAAAATAAAACAGTCCGGATACCAGACTTTAGGAAAAGATTCAGGGAGAAGCGAAAAAACTTCAAAGCTATTATGTATGCATGAGAAATATGACGTAATAATTGCTGGTGGCAAAGCTTGGAATGAGTTTTACTGTGGATCATTTAACACCACAGAAGACAAGCTTCTAAACATCGGGCTACCTCGAATAGACCACCTTATAAACACTGAGGAACAAAACAAAGAAGCAGTCTATAAGATATATCCTAAACTAAAAGAAAAGACGGTACTTCTATATGCACCAACGTTTAGACGCAATATGGAATGGCAGTGGGAACAACTATTGGATGCAATAGATTATGATAAATACATTTTAATAATAAAAGGACATCCTAATCAACAGATAACCTGTGATAATCCGGCAGTTTTGACTTGCCCAGAATTCAAGGCTGTTGATTTGCTTGCGGTAGCGGATTATTTGATTACAGACTACTCGGCAATAGCTATAGAGGGTGCAGTACTGAACAAAAAGACGTACTACTTTGTAAGCGATTATGACGAATACAAGTCCAAAAACGGACTTAACATAGACTTGTTTGAAACAATGCCGGGTTGCGTATTTAGAGATGCAAAGGATCTTGCTTTTGCCTTGGAAAACACAGAGTACAATAAACAAGCCCTTGACCATTACAGAGAAAAGTATTTGCCACAAAATTTGGGACAGCAGGCAGAGACACTTGCCAAAGTTGTTATTGATAAATTACCACAGAGAGATTAGAAAGAGAGAAAAAATGTTCAAATTTGCAAAGAAATGTATAAAAAAACTTAAACTATTCCTACTTTATTTTAGAAGGATTATATTTGCGAAGAACCATTTTAAATGTCCTTTCTATAAAAAAGTAAGGGCAAATATTTGTGGTGGATATTTAGCTGACCAATGGATGCTTTATGATTTTGATCACAATGATAAAAAAGAATATTTATCGGAATTTGACTGGTATAGGTCAAGATATATTAATGAGCCTTTTGACTTTATTTTGAACAACAAAATAGCTGCGGCAGAAGTTTTAAAACAGTATATTAGAGTTCCGGAAAGCTATATGATAAAAAACAAAGGGTTTTTGTCTAGTTTTGACAGTAAGGGCATGGAATATGAAGATGCAGTTACACTATTAAAAGAAAAAGGAAAACTCTTTATTAAACCCTATGGTGCAGGAAAAGGTACAGGGGTAAACATTTTGATTTATCAGGACGGACAGCTCTTTGTGGATAGAACTCCGTATACCGATGAAGAACTTATTCAGTTTTTAAAAGACAGAGATGATTGGTTTATTTGTGAGTCAATGAAACAGCACCACTATTCTGATGCTATTTATGACAAGACGGTGAATACAATTAGAATGATAACTTTGCGTGACATTGACACTCACAAATTTAAGATATTTTTTGCAGTTCAAAGAATTGGCACGTCGGACACCATACCTGTTGACAACGGCAGTAGAGGTGGACTAGTATCAAAGATTGATTTGGATACAGGAGTTCTAAGTGAGGCAAGATGTCTGCACAATCTTAATGTTTACAAAGTTCATCCAGACTCAGGCGCACAGATTGAGGGTGCAGTTATTCCCGATTGGGAAGATATGAAAACACAAATACTGGAGCTGACTAACAAACTGCCATATATGCATTTTATTGCATGGGATATTCTAAAAACTGAAGAGGGCATATGTATCATTGAGGCAAACACTTCATCAGGAGTAAATATTATTCAACTGTGGGGTGGTCAAAGAAACAAAGAGTTAGGCGACTTCTATAGGTATCACAAAGTTATAAAAAAGTAGGGTAGGAGAAAATATGAAGTATATAATTATGGCCGATGGAAAGGGAACCAGATGGCACAATTATAAAGATATCCCAAAGCATTTTATTGAGTTTAATGGAGAAACTTTACTTGAGAGAACTGTTAGACTTTTGAAATCAGCAGATAAGGATTGTGAAGTAATTATTACATCTCATGATCCTAGGTATGAGATTAAGGGTGCAACAAGATATGAACCTTTGAACAATGTTTTGGAAATAGATAGATTTACAACAGAACTTATTTCTGATAATGTTTGCTTTTTATACGGAGACACATATTATTCAGAAGATGCTATTGAGAAAATTGTTACTACGGAGACAGACGACTTGATGTTTTTTGGAAACGAGAGATCAATAGTAGCAGTTAAAGTGGTAGACGGAAATGTTTTTAGTGAACACGTTGATAATGTAAGACAGCTTTTCTTAGATGGGAAAATTGACAAGTGCATAGGATGGCAAGTATACCAATCTTTTCTTGGTTTGACTTTTGGAGTAAAAAAGATTTGTGAAAAGTACATCTATATGGAAGACGGAACTTGTGACTTTAATTCACCAGAGGACTTGGAAAGCAGGAGGAACGATAATAAATGAAATTTTTAAAAAAGCTAGTAGTTAATATTCTATCATTGAGGCCAACCTCCAGAGGTTTTACCGGCAGAGAAGCTAGGCGTTGGGTAAGAGATGTTTATAAACACTATTTTACAAAGACTGGATACACTCTAAAACAAACAAGATGGGCTATCAAACATGGATTTATGCCAGAGCAAGTTGAAGGTTTAGGGATTACAGAAGATAATTACAAAGACACTATTTCTGCAAAGGAATATGCGTTTTTAAGACCATTAAATGGTATATACAGCAAATGGATTACAGATAAAGTGACTATAAATAGTATCTTTAAACCGTACAGAGAATATATGCCGGTTTGCTATTATCAGTTATCAAAGAGATATAATGATTTACAAATTATTCCACTTTACGACCAAAATGCAGGGGATACTTTTGAGGATATCTTTGATCTGATAAAAGAAAAAAAAGAAGTTATGGCTACTATCTCAAACGGTACTATGGCCAGCAAATTATCATATAGGGATGAAGCTTTTTACTATGATGATGAAAAAAAGAGCAAGAAAGCAATCATTAAAATGTTATCGTCATCGGATGCAGTAATAGTAATAACAGAAGCAATTGTTCCAAGAGAAGAATTTAAAGGAGCTGTTATCAAGCTAACGGTTTTCAATGAGTCTGGAGACGATCCAACTATTGGAGATGCTTATCTTGCATATGAACTAGAAGAAAAAACATTTAATCCTTTGACTACAAAGATAAATGAAGGCGAAGATTTAGAAGAACACGACGAAGACGTATCAGTAGATTTCAATACAATATACGCATATATAGATATACCTACTGGAAAAATTAAAAAAGCGGAAAGTATTCACTCAGGAAAGAAAATTGCTGAATACAAGAATCCTAATAATGACAGTCCAATAGAAGGAGCAATTCCTTATTGGGATTTGATTGTAAAGGAAACAGACAGCTTGTGCCGTTTTGTGCCTCAACTTGAGTTCTTTGGTATGGAAGTGGTTATTACCGAAGATGGTTTTAAAATTACTCGTTTATTGAACCATCCCGAATATCCGGAGACTGTGCCTTTTACTAAAGAAGTTTCAAAATACTTAGCTTACAAGGTTGAACAAAAGAAGGTTGCTTACAAAGGAGCTGGCATAAGATTAAAGCGTGGATTGAAGAAAATAAAGCTGAAATTCAGATCAACCTATGCAAAGTTGTTTTTCCCAAAAGCTTTAATACCATATTTGAGTATAAAGTGGTTTGGAGATGTGAAAAATGACTTTATAACAAACAAAGATACTACAATGAAAGAAAAACTATGGGCATTAAAACATGGTTTCCTTTCGTACAGATTACATCAATATGGAATAACAAAAGAGAACCATTTGAATTACATTTCTGACTTTGAATACAAATGGCTTAGACATATAAACAATAAGTACAGACACTGGATGGAAGATAAGATTACAGTAAAATATATTGCATCGGATTTTAATGAGTATTTCCCTGAATATTACTACCACATTATATTGAAAAATGGTAATAATAAGGTTATCTCTATGATGGACTTGCCAAAGGAATACACTAATACTTATGATGATATATTTAGACTTGCTGAGGAAAAAGGAGTTCTTGCGCTAAAACGTGATGCAGGTTCTCATGGTGATGGTTTCTACAAACTCTCATGCAAAGACGGTAAACTTTTCTTAAACTTTGATGAAGTTACCAAGCAGGACGTATTGGACATATTGGAAGACGTGGAAAATCAGTATTTGGTTACAGAGTATATAAATATGCACGAAGACTTCAAGAAGATTTATGACGGTGCTGTAAACACTATTAGAATGATTGTATTTAAAAAAGATGGAAAGAACCCAGTAATCGGAAATGCATATATGCGTTTTGGTTCAAAGAAAACCGGAGCTGTTGACAATATGGGTGCAGGAGGAATGTTCTGCAAAATCGATATTGACTCAGGCAAGTATTATGATGCAAAGATTATAAATAATAATGAAATAGAATCTTGTTTATATCACCCAGACACTGGTGTAAAAATAGAAGGAATCTTGCCAAACTGGGAAAAAACTAAGGAAGACGTACTGTTGGTTGCTCGTGCAATCCCACAGATGGAATTCTTTGGATTTGACTTGGCACTTACAGAAGATGGGATAAAATTCCCTGAAATCAACAGATTCCCAGATTATCCAGCTATAGAAAAATATAGTGATGTCACTATAGATTATTTATTATATAAGTTAGAAGAAAAGAAAAAGAAATACGGCTACGATGTCAAAAGAGGTCACACTCTTGTAAAATTACCGAAGAGATAGACATTTGTGGAAAGGAAATTAATTGAAAACAATTATAGAAATTTTAAAAGAACATTTTGAGTACAGAAGCCAGCTATTAAAATTGGCTAGGGCTGATATGAACAAAACATACAGAGGATCGGTATTAGGTTGGTCGTGGGCTTTGATTAGACCGGCAGTTACTATCTTTGTATTTTGGTTCGCATTTTCCGTTGGATTGAGACATGGCAAAGATGTGTCTGGATATCCATTTTTCCTTTGGTTAATTGCAGGAATGATTCCTTGGTTTTATATGAGGGATATGATAACTGGTGGTGCAAATTCCATACGACGATACACATATCTTGTAACTAAGATAAAGTTCCCAATTGCAACGATACCAACCTTTGTAAGTTTGTCACTTATGGCCGTTCACATAGGGTTATTGCTTGTTATGATTGCACTGTTTGTTGCCTTTGGTTTTCCGCCAGATATATACTATTTGCAGTTGCCGCTTTATATGATAATGATGTATGTATTCTTTACTATATGGGGATTGTTTGCAGGTGTATTATCTGCAATGAGCAGAGACTTTTTAAACTTAGTAAAGTCTTTAGTAACAGCATTGTTTTGGCTGTCGGGAATATTGTATAATGCACAGTCAATCGAAATTCATTGGATAAAGACTATTCTTTTATTCAATCCGGTAACTTTGATTGCCAATGGATATAGGAATGTATTTATAGAAAAAGTTTGGTTTTGGCAAGAACCAAGAGAATTGGTTAATTTTGCTTTGGTCACATTAGTTATGCTGATTTTGGCAATTTGGGCATATAAAAAATTAAGGAAAGACATCCCAGATGTCTTATAGAAAAGGAATAATTGTATGAGTGATACAGTAATTGAGTTTAAAAACGTCAAAAAAGAATATAAATTATTTAAGAATGATAAGCAAAGGTTTAAAGCTATTTTTTCGAATCGAGTAAAATGTAAAAAGAAGATGGCAATTGATGATGTGTCTTTTACCATTGAACGTGGAGAGTCGGTGGCTTTGTTTGGTAAAAACGGGGCGGGAAAATCTACGTTGCTTAAAATGATTACTGGCGTGGCGTATCCAACTAGCGGAGAAATAATTGTCAACGGAAGGGTAAGCGCATTGCTTGAGCTTACTGCCGGATTTGACCCAGAATTTACGGGGCGAGAGAACATATATTTCAGGGGACAGCTTCTTGGAATGAAACAAGCGGAAGTAGAAGAAATTGAGCCAGCAATAATAGAGTTTGCTGATTTAAATGACTATATAGATCAACCAGTTAGAACTTATTCAAGTGGTATGAAAGCCAGACTTGGATTTGCTATAAATGTAAGTATTAAACCTGAAATTCTAATTGTCGATGAAGCGCTAAGTGTAGGCGACAAGGAATTTAGAAAAAAATGTACTGCTAAGATAAACGAAATTGTTAATGAGGAAAACGTAACTTTCTTATTTGTAACTCACTCTACCGGTGGGGCAAAAGCCTTTTGTAAAAGAGGAATGGTAATGAAAAACGGACAATTGTTATATGATGATGAAATAGGAGAAGCAGCGGAATTCTATGAAACCTTATCTGCTAAAGATGAGGCGGAAAAAGCTAAACAGAGAAACAATAGGGTTCTGGGATAGGAAAAGGAGCAAAAATGGGTAATAGAAAAACAAAACATTCAAAATCCAGTGGAACAATCTTTGCCAGTCATAATAAGTATGAGGGGAAGAACATCTTCAAGAAAATGGGGAGTTGGTTTTGTGGTTTGAAGAAATGGCAAAAAGCTTTATTGATTACTGTAATTGTACTTATTATTTTTGCCGCAGCGGCTTATGGGGTAATAAATGGAAAGCTTAATCAGATGAATAAGGTTGATGTCGACGAGACGACTTTATCTATAGTTGATGTAAATGGTTATGCCAATATACTTCTTTTGGGAGTAGACACTAGGGATATGGATAACATTAAGGGTTCAAGAAGTGATGCCATTATGATTATCAGTATCAATGAAAAGACTAAGGATGTTAAGTTGGTATCTGTATACAGGGACACTTTCTTAAAGATGGGTGATACTACTACTTATGACAAGATTACACACGCATGTGTATATGGTGGTCCGGAGATGACGGTTAAATCTTTGAATCAAGCCATGGATTTAAACATAAGCAAATTTGTTGTAGTTAATTTTAAGGCTGTAGCTGATTTAGTTGATGCTGTTGGTGGTATAGATGTAGATGTACAGGATTATGAGATACAACAGTTAAACAAGTATACTATTCAAACAGCTGATAACGTAGGAAAGAAAAAATACAAGTTGGTCAAGGCTGCTGGCATGCAGAATATTGAAGGCGTTCAGGCGGTTTCTTATGGAAGAATAAGAAAAGGTGTAGGCGATGACTTCAAGAGAACTGAGCGTATGAGAATTGTATTAACTAAGGTATTTGAAAAAATAAAGGTAATGAGTGTTGGGGAGTTAAATGATATTTCTAACTTGATGTTGCCACAGGTTCAAACTAATTTAGGAAATAATGATATTATTGCCCTTGCACTTAGGGCTGCTACGTACAAAATAGGAAGTAGCGCAGGATGGCCATATGATGTAACGGGTGGAACTTTAAATGGTGTATCTTATGTTTTCCCAAATGATTTGGAAACTAATATTGTAAAGCTTCACAAGGAAATATTTGGTCAGCTAGAATATACGGCATCTAGTTCTGGAATTGCTATTAGTAACGAGATTCAGGCAAGGATAGCTCTAGGCAAGCAACAAGAAAGTTTTGTGGAGAAAAAACCAGTTAAAAAGGATCCTGTAGTTCCTGAAAAACCAAAACCACCAGTCGATCCTGGTGAAGTGGATCCGGTTGAACCACCAGTTGAACCGCCGGTTGATCCAGTGGAACCTCCGGTAACTCCACC
>JAVXAG010000012.1:0-11414 GCA_036660615.1 Anaerovoracaceae bacterium | reverse complement strand
GTAACCCCTCCTGACAGTGGAGGCGGTACTGGAACTAAATAATTTAGGAGCTAGAGAAGGTTTAGACTTGGTGTAAAAAGTAAGATAATGTAATAGATATAGAAATTTAAGGATAGGTGGAAAAAATGGCAAAAGAAAAATTAAACTTTGAAGATGCTCAAATTAGAAGTAATTATAGACATACTACTTCTCATATTTTGGCGGAAGCAGTAAAAAATATTTGGCCTGATGCAAAACTTGCAATCGGACCATCAATTGAAAATGGTTTTTATTATGACTTTGATATGGAGCATAAATTGTCCGATCAAGATCTTTTAAAGATTATGAAGGAAATGAAAAAAATAACTCAGGCTAACCATAAATTGGAGCGTTTTGAACTTCCAAGGGAAGAAGCAATAAAGTTTATGGCTGACAGGAATGAAGATTATAAGGTTGAACTAATCAATGATTTACCTGAGGGCGAGATAATTTCTTTTTATCAGCAAGGTGATTTTGTTGACTTATGTGCAGGACCTCATATGGATTCAACTGGCCAAATCAAGGCTTTTAAGCTTATGAGTGTTGCGGGTGCATACTGGAGAGGCGACGAACATAACAAGATGCTTCAAAGGATTTATGGCACATCGTTCCCAACTCAGGAGGAACTTGACGCATATATTGCAAAGCTTGAGGAAGCAAAGAAAAGGGATCACAGAAAGATAGGAAAAGAGATGGATCTTTTTGCTATATTTGAAGAAGGTCCAGGGTTCCCATTCTTTATGCCAAAAGGTATGGTTATTAGGAATGAGCTTGAGAATTTCTGGCGTGAAGAGCATAAAAAAAGAGGATATGATGAAATCAAGACTCCACTTATTTTAAATGAACAACTTTGGAAAACTTCAGGTCACTGGGATCACTATAAGGATAATATGTATTTTACAAAGATTGATGATCAGGACTATGCAATCAAACCGATGAACTGCCCTGGCTCAATGCTTGCCTATAAGAGAAAGATGTATTCGTATAGGGATTTTCCTATGAGAATGGGCGAACTTGGTCAAGTTCATAGACATGAACTTTCAGGCGCTTTGCATGGATTAATGAGGGTTAGAACTTTTACGCAAGATGATGCGCATATCTTTATGTTGCCTGAACAGATCACTGATGAAATTATCGGAGTAGTTAATTTTATTGATGATGTTTACAAAATGTTTGGATTTAAGTACCATATTGAATTGTCAACTAGACCAGATGATTCTATGGGAACTGATGAAGAGTGGAATATGGCTGAATCAGCACTAAAAACTGCAATAGAACAAGTAGGTGCAGAGTATGTAGTTAATGAAGGTGACGGCGCATTTTACGGCCCTAAACTGGACTTCCACCTAGAAGACTCAATCGGCAGAACATGGCAGTGCGGAACTATCCAACTTGATATGCAAATGCCACAAAGATTTGACCTTACTTATATCGGTTCAGACAACGAAAAACATAGACCAATTATGATTCATAGAGTAATCTTTGGTTCGATAGAAAGATTTATAGGAATTTTGACTGAGCATTTTGCAGGCAAATTCCCACTATGGTTAGCTCCAGTACAAGTAAAATTGCTTACTGTTGCAGAAACTTTCTCTGATTATGCAAAAGAAGTTGCTGAGAAATGTGAAGAATCCGGTTTAAGGGTAGAACTTGATATTAGAAATGAGAAGATTGGTTATAAACTTAGAGAAGCTAGAAATGAAAGAGTATCTTATATCGGAATCATCGGTGAAAGAGAAGTTGAAGCAAAAGCATTGTCAGTTCGTTCAAGCAAAGTTGGAGAATTAGGCGAGCTTAGCGTAGATGATTTTGTCGCTAAACTTGTAGAAGAAATAAAGACAAAAGCACTGTAAATTTATTAATAGTAGTGCCTTAATCATAATATTTTATAAGAAAAAGTTGATAGTATGATAAAAGGCACTATTTTGCTATAACTTAGACGTATAGTGGAAGAAATTTTTTCTCAGGCATTTTTGCGTAGCCTAAGTCAAGAATAAAGTGCTCACTATAACTTAAAGACATAGTGAAACAGAGTCAAACTCATCTAAAGCGCGCAGTTTCAACGAAAAATAATATATCGACTATAACTTATGGTCATAGCAAAAATGAGTGAAATATTCAATACTGATATTAAAAAATAATATCAGCACTATGCACTGGGGACATAGTGAACCAAAAAAAGTTACAAGTTTAGAGACTTGTCGATGGGAGAAAGCTTATGGGAAGTGTAAAAGAAAATAAAGAATGGCGCGATGGTGTATTTCTATGCACAGTGGAAAATAGCTTTGATGCAGATATTCTGGAGTCAAAACTTAAAGGAGAGGGAATCCCCTGTGTAAAAAAATATAAGGGTGCAAGTAATTATATGGAAATATTCATGGGACAAAGCGTGGCGTTTCCAATAGACATCTACGTTCCCGCAGAAACCTTAGAAGATGCGAAAAACATTATTGTCCCAATTGATTTAGATGATTGCGAACCAATTGAATAACAATAGAATACCAATTTACGACAGTTAAATACCTATATTGAACAGTTAGTAAAAAAATACTTTACCTTCATTAGGAAGTATAGTATTGTTTATCTTGTAGTTACAGTATTGTGATGAAGATATATTGAGTCGAACAAGGTCAACAAGTTAAAATGAACGGTAAAGAGGGCATAATTGAAAAAGTTCCGGTGCAACAATTGCATCGGAACTTTTTCGTTTATATTGGATGTAAACCATTTGGTTTACATTTTTGTTATTTTGCTCGTGCACTAACTTGAGTCCACTGGCTGTAATAAGTTTTACCATTGATATTCTTGAAGGCTCTTACTCTGTAATAATAAGTTCTGCCTTTTTTAAGATCCTTGGTATTAGTATAACTTAAATTTTTAGTTGTAGCTTTTCTTACAAAGTTACTGTTTGATCTTGTTGATTTCCAAACCTGATATCCATCTACTTGAACAGATTCCTGAGGGACAGGTGGCTGAACAGTAGGCGTAGGAGTAGGCGTAGGAGTTTCAGTTAATTCATCTGGTTGCAACATAGCAGTTAGCCAAGTGATTTTGATTTTGCCTTTTGTTGCGGCAGCTTCTGCATAAATTTTTATTTCATTAAACGCCGCAATTTCAGCAATTATTTCATCAGCTGGTTTTTTAGCAGTAGATGATGTAAATATAGCCTTCCAAGTTTTTTGATTTACGCGGCCATCGGCAGTTATGCCATTAACCAATTGGAAGTTTTCTACAGCATCTTCAGTATCTTCAGCAAAATAGCCATCGACTTTGCCTGCGAAATATCCTAGCTCAGTCAAACGTTTTTGTACTGCTTTGTTAAATGGTCTGTAATCAGCATCATTGTTGTAACTATACAGATAACATTCATAACTGTTTGAATCAAGGACGAAATTTGCAGTATATGACGAAGATGCAGGATTAAAAGCGTAATACCTATTGTTAGTAACTGATTTCCCATTAGAATTATTAATAAGAGATTTCAATTTGTATCCAATATTTGGTTTTAAAACCAGTTCCAATGACTTACTGTGACTCTTGTCATATTCAAGAGAAAATACACCATTTTCAGTAGCGTTAATATTAACATTCCTGTTCTTTATATATATAGTTGCATCAGTCAAAGGATTTCCACCTAAATATACTTCACTGAGAGAGCGACAACCACTTAAATTTACAGAAGTTAACCTGTTATTTTGAGAAGAAAGCAATCGCATCTTTGTAAAATTAGATAAATCCATAGTTCCAGCAAAACCTTGTTGGCTCCATTGGATTTGAGTAGTTTTGCCGTAGCCATCAGTCATAAAGTGGGTTTTTCTCCCATCACCCCAAGTCTTTTTATCATCAGGGAAATAGGCATCATTTAACCTAAGCCCATTTGTTTTACCATTTGATGTTGTATTAAGAAAAGCAGTAAGCTTAGTTATTTCATCAGGGTTTGATAACAAGTATCCAAACCTTTTGTCAGGATATATATTGTGATAAATATGAGATACAGCAAATTGTTCGTCAGATGGATCAAAATATGAGTAGTTAGTCAATCCATAATACTGCCAAACATCAGTGCTGCTGTTCCATTTGTTGTTTGTTCCAATAGTTGGGTCAATCATTATCCAGCGATTATTTACATAAGCTTCTAACCACCAGTGATCCCTATGACCAATGTTGTTTTCAGTTCCCCAATTGTTTTTTGGAGGAGTTAGCCTGTGACCATAAACTAGCCTTGATGGGATGTTTTGACATCTTGCCATAGCTATAACCATAGCTGAAAAACCTTGACAGGTAGTGGCAACTTGTCCCATATTACTGCTATTGACACTTTGTACCTTATTTACAAAATTATACAAATTGTCATAAGGATGAACAAACTGGCGTGAGTAAGTTGGAGTGTAAGTAGAGTAAGCCATAGAGTCATAATAAAAATTAGACGCTACATACTCATACATTTTTATTAGTTTTTCATAGTCAGAAGTTGCGCCAGCAGTTACCTGATCAGAAAGAGAGTGGATAAAGTCGATTTTATAACTGGTCATATCACTAAATACCTGAGTTGCAGGATTTTTTAGAACAAACCTTATATCATCTAAACTCGTGTCCAAATACCAATTTGGATCGTAATCCTCACCAATTGCTTGAATCTTGTTGTTCTCAGCAATTACATCATTATACTTTAGAACCCTAGGAATAAACTTTTTTACACGAATCGGTAAGTTCTTGTACAAAGCACCATTTGGTGGGTTGCTTTCATAAGCGTCACCAGGATTTTGAATCCTTGAGATGTAGATGTAGTACTCGCCATCTGGAACATTTAACTTTTTAAAATTCAAGTTGCAAGTAAATTGATTACCTTCCATTGCAGGAACGAATATCTCTGGTGGCGTATATCCAGTTGGTGGGTATACACCATATAAGGCAATTCTAAACTCGTAAGTAGGCAATTTTGTCTTACACTTTATAGTCATAGTTGAGCCTTTGATATTGCATTTTACATACTCATCAGTAAAAGTATTGCTTGATTGAAAACTTGTTGTCATCGATGGTTCATTAACCTCCGACATGACACCAAAAGAATATTCAAATGGAAAACAAGTAATAGTTAGAGTTAGGATGAGAATAATGCATAGTGAAATTAAGTGTGTTTTCTTTAAAGTCATTTTTTCCTCCATTATAGTGTGTTATTTGTAGCTTTTGCAGATGAAAAAGCAAATTGAAGATTGTAACCACCAGTGTCACCATCAATATCGAGAACTTCGCCAATAATGAAAAGACCAGGAATGCCTTTGGATTCCATAGTTTGTAAGTCGATTTCATCAAGGGATACACCTCCCGATGTGGACATGGCTACATTGTAGCCTGAGACACCGCTGATTGAAAATTTTTGTCTACATAATAAATTGGCCAAAACCTTAATGTGGTCGTCGGCTTGTTCTGCAAGAATTTTACAAAATCTCTTAGGTAAATTGAATTCTGTAGATAGGATATTAGACAAATCTTTCTTATTGTTTTTCGCCTGAAATTTCAGTATATCCATTGTCTGTTCATAGGTCAACGGATATACATAGTTTAACATAATTTGGTCTCCGGTTGTTACGTATCTGGAAAAATTAAGAATTAATGGTCCAGAAAAGGATTTATGGGTTAATAAAACATCTCCGACGCCTTTTGCGATTAATTTATCCTTGCGCAAAATCGACAGTTGGATGTCAGAAAAAGAAATTCCTGAGATATCTTCAAAAGGGTAGTCCTGTACAAATATAGGTACTAGAGCAGGTTTGGAAGAAACTGTTTTTATTCCTAAATCCCTTTCTAGGATACTTAGCAGTGAGCCGTCAGAACCAGTAGTAGGGTAGGACGAGCCACCACAAGCAACTACAACTTTTTTGCCATAAAAAATACCAGTTACAGTTGAAATTTCAAAGATATCGTCAGCCTTTTTTATTGCCAAAACTTCTTGATTTGTTTCTAATTCAAATCCACATTTATAGGATTTGTTTAATAGCATATTTAATACGTCAAGTGCAGATAAAGATTTTGGAAATATTTTGCCATCCTCTCGTTGAAAAGTAGGAACACCATTTTCTTCCAAAAAATTTACCAGAGCAGAGTTACTGTTTTTGTAAAGGCAACTTCGAATTTTTTTGCCGTTGTTTCCATAACAATTGACAAAGTCCTTTATTGAACCACTGTGAGTTACATTACATTGCCCACTGCCACTCATCAAAAGCTTTGTGCCAGGCGATTTTGTTTTTTCTAAAATCAAACCCTTTACCTTATGTGAAAAAGTGGCACTGCAGAATAAACCTGCAGCACCACCGCCAATTATTATTACATCATATATTACCATTATTTTTTTTCCTTTATGTCATCGTAGTTACTTGTAGAATTTACATACTTATCATAACCAAGATCTTTGAAAAAAGCAATGGTATGTTTGTCACTTGGTCTAATTGTAATGTACATATTTTTTGCTCCATCCTTTACGCTAATATACACCGAATTTATGGATTTTGTATTATAGTCAATATCGCTGTCAGCATATGCGCGAGATTGATAATCTTTGTCTATGGCTGCAAATAGCGCAGGCATTTTCTCTAGGGAAATCTTTTGACTGACTTGTTCGTTTTCATAAGAAGCTTCTACAACATCAGAAATTTTTGTGTTATAAACCGATGTAAGCTTTTTGTATTCTTTGCTTTCAAAGATACTAGAAGTATAATCGTAGGCAGGATCGTCGGGTTTTCCCCAGTAGGAATACGATCGCTTTAACTGGTTACCATTTTTTAAATTGTATGTAAGTGTTACTGTATGGTTCAATACCTCATAATCACTTTCATATAGTTCTTGGTCAATAATCACTTGGTGAAGATTGTGAACCAGACTTATGTTTTTCCCAGTGGATAAAGTTAAATCACCGCGGTAGGCATCATCAGTACTGATAGGTGCAATTGTAATAGACTCAATATCACTAGTAGCAGGTATCCGTTTATCAAAACCGGTTACGTCAAATATAGTGAAAGAAAAGAATATCAGCACTAATACAGTGAACACGCCGAGCCTTTTTATGTTTGATAAATTAAATATTTTAGTAGTCTTTTCGATAATTATTCGGCCTATTACAAAACACAAAAGAGCGCCAATAATACAGCCGGCATAAAACAGCAACATAGAGTGATTACCATTTTGATAACTTCTTAAAATGAAACCAAACCCAGTCATCCCTATAAACGAAAAGAGTACACAGAAAATGTCGCCAGCCGCTTTAAATACCGTTGCATTTTCTTCCCGTTCAAGTTTGATTTTTGTATATAGAAAACCAGAAACAATTATAAGCAAAATTGAAACTATTACAAAGCATAACTGAGCAGATATATCCTCTTTGCTTAGACCACCGTAACCTGCAACTGAGTAGGTTATAGGGGAACACTTCATGTAATTTATCATACCCATATACCCATGCAAGAATGTACTTATATATGCATAAACGATTAAAGTTAACCAGAACATCAATGAATTCAGAAAAAAGCAAAGGAAACCATGCATAACCATGGTGCCGGCAATAACTGCAGCAAAAGCAGAGATTGCGTAAACAAAAGTCATGGCAATAACAGTTTCTAACATCCAAAGAAATATTGAACTAGCTTGCAGGTAATTGCCGTAAGGATCAATTTCTTGCAACTTCAAAGCTTCTGGTGAAGAATGAGCACCCGACAACGCCAGAAATAAAATTCCTGTTAAAAGGATAGGTGCTAGTAGCATAAGCCAGCCAGATAAAACGCCAGAGTTAAATAACCGGATTCTGCTATATGGCATAGAGTGAATTATAGTAGAAGAAGCTTCACTGTGCAAATATTTGAATATAGCAATTGACATAAATATTGGAAGTAATGCATTTGTTAGTATAAACATTAACTGTGTGTTCTCTAGGCATTGTTCCAAATTTTGAGCTATATTTTCGATATTTGAGTAATTTACTATCAATGGGAAGATGCCTGCAATAAAATATACTAAAAACCCAATCATTGAAATAATCCAAAACTGTCTGAAATTCTCTATCAACACAGTTGGTGATACTTTAAAATATCGATTTAGTGATTTCTGTGATTTCATTGTTGTCTCCTCCTAATTCATGAATAAATATCTCTTCCAAAGAAAGAGGTAATAAGTCAAACAATATTGGGTTGCTTTTGTAAATGATTTCTTCAACCTTTTCTCGTTTGTCTTTTATAAGAAGCAAATCTATGGAGTTACGAGATTCCTTGTGGAGTACATTTAAGCCTTCATAAGGATTTGGGTTTGGATTGTTTTTGCCAAAGGCCACTTGAACCTTGTGCATATCATTCTTCAACTCATCTAAATCCCGTTGTAATTTCATTTGCCCCTTTGCAATTACACCGATTGAGTCACAGATGCCTTCCATTTCACGAAGATTATGTGAAGATACGAGAACGGAAAGCTCTCTCTCAGCAACATCTTCGACGATATACTGCCAAACCAGTTTTCTTACAATAGGATCAAGTCCGTCAATAGGCTCATCTAAAATAAGATAAGCTGGCATAGTGGACATAACTAATGAGAAAGCAGCTTGTTTTTTCATCCCCTTTGAAAAATTACGAAGCTTTTTCCTACCGTTTAAATTAAAAACTGCCACCATCTTTTGGAAACGATCCTCGTTCCAATTCTTGTAAATCCTTGAATAATATTTTCCCATAGCGAAGAGGGTAAATCCATTTTGAAAATACAGTTCATCAGGTATGTATCCAATCTGTTGTTTTACATCCTCGTTTTCCCAAACAGGAACATTGTCGTAGGTGATTTCCCCCTTGTCTTGCCTCAGAACACCTGCTAAATGTTTTATAATTGTGGTTTTTCCTGCGCCATTAGTTCCAATTAGACCGTATATAGACCCCTTCTGCACACTTAAGTCTAAATTGTGTAATGCCTGAAAACCATCAAAAGATTTATATAATCCTTTTATTTCAATCATTTTTATTGCCCCTTTCATTTATTATTTTCAAAGCTACGTCTTTTGCGTCATCGAAGGAAAGCCCCAAATACTGGAGTTGTTTGAATGCGTTAAGCAACGAATTTTTCACTTCTTCTAATCTCTTTGAATCCACGCAAAGTTCACTTTTATCCGCCACAAAAGTTCCAACACCTGATGTGGTGTAAATATATCCTTCTCGCTCAAGCTCCTGATATGCCTTCATCACAGTGTTTGGGTTAACGGTAATCATTTTAGAAAGCTCCCTTACAGAAGGTAGTTTTTCACCTGTCACTAGAACGCTAGTCATAATCAATTCCTTGACATTATCAACGACCTGTTCATATATGGACTTGCGACTTCTTAAGTCAAGTTGAAACATTATAAATTACCCCCTTTACTTTTTTATTAAATGATATTATAATTAGTGTACCATATGAACTAGTACACTGTCAACACCATGTGTTTTTACTTATTCTTCATCTTTTGGATTTCATCGCTTCTTGATTTTTATTGGTCAATGGTGTATCATTTGAAGTAGAGTTAAAAAAAATATTAAGGAGCATTGGAAGATGGACGATTTTAAAGAGGAAAGAACTGAGGTAACTAAGGAAGTAAATACTTATAATCCACAGACAGTAGTTAAAAAACCTAAAAAAACAGTGGGCAAAGGTATATTTATATTTCTTGCAATATTATTGGTAATAGTGGTCCTTGGAGTTTCTTGCAATATGGGACTAAAAACGTTGAGTCCGGGAAGTGGCGACGCAGAAGAAACGTACGCTTTTGATGAAGATTACATAGGGGTACTTCATGTAGAAGGAACTATCGGACAAGATGCAGCAAATAGTATTGTTGACAGCTCTACTTATCACCATAGTTGGACAATTAAAAGAATAAACGATATGATAAATGATGACCATAACAAAGGCATGGTTATATATGTGGATACACCTGGTGGCAGTGTTTATGCTACGGATGAACTATATTATAAGATAAAGGAATACAAAAAAACTGGTAGGCCTGTTTACTCAGCAATGGGTTCAATGGCGGCTTCCGGCGGATACTATATATCAGCACCTTGTGATAAAATCATTGCAAACAGAAATTGTTGGACTGGATCAATCGGTGTAACAATAGGAACACTGTATGATATTACTGGTTTTCTTGACAAGCTAGGGGTAAAGACTGTAACTATTACATCTGGCAAGAATAAAGCAATGGGCAGTGTGGCTGATCCTCTTACAAAGGAGCAGAAGGCAATTTTCCAAGGTTTGGTAGATGACGCATATATGCAGTTTGTAGATATTGTTGCAACTGGCAGAGATATGAAGGTTTCTAAAGTCAAAAAGATTGCAGATGGCAGGGTATACACAGCAAAACAAGCAAAAGCAAATGGACTTATAGATGATATTGGAACACTTCAAGACGCAGTAGAGGATATGAAAACAAATTATCAGTTGCTCAGCTGCAAGGTTGAAGACATCAAATACACTCAAAAGACATCGTTATCAAGTCTACTATTAAGCAAATTCACAAAAAATGATTCTTCGATTGAAAGTCAGTATGACCAATTGGTTAATTTAATGGGAGAAAACAATAAGTTTACTATCACATATATGGCAAACATACAAAAATAATGATGTAAACTAACCTACCCAAATAGAGTGGCGATATTAGGAGAAACAAAACGATATGAAAAAAATGTATCTATTACTGATAAATTCAGAGACGATTTTTACAAAGTTTTTAAGAATTTTTACAAAGGACGAGTACAACCATGTTGTATTCACTTTTGATGATGATTGTGAAAATATGTATACATATGCAAGGTGGGTTACATGGATGCCAATACTTGCAGGTTTTGAAGTGGAAAATATCGGCAAAGGAATTTTGAAAAAGAAGCCTCTGACTGAATGTAAAATATATGAAGTTGATATTACAGATGATCAGTATGAAATATTAGGTAACAGGTTAAAACCTTTTCTAACAAAATCCAAAGTACGTCATTGGTACAATTTCCCGGCATTGGCATACATAAAGCTAAAAATACCATACTACAATACGCGTAATTTTGTATGTTCAACTTTTGTCGCATTTATGATTGGTGATATGATTGATTTAAACAAAATATTCACCCACGTTGTTCCAAACGACTATTTGGACTTGAAACTACCGTTGGTATATGAAGGAAAATTAGCAAAATACATAGACAGTGTAGTAGGCCGAAAAGTAGTAGGTATATAGGTTAAAAACACATATGAAGATTTAGGATAGCATAGAAGTTCTGTGCTATCTTTTTTAGTGAGTATAGAAAAAGGCAGATAGGAGGTAAGTGTGCAAATAGTGGGCAATTAAGGACAGTTGCCCATTGGTTGGACTCGAAGTGTTGGGATTGCAAAAGCCATGGCAACCG
>JAVXAG010000011.1:0-24742 GCA_036660615.1 Anaerovoracaceae bacterium | reverse complement strand
AGGAGAAAGTTGTAACAATTTGAAGAAAAGTTGATTTTGTTACAACTCCCAGCAGTTTTGAAATATTATTGTTGACAAAGAAGCTACTATGCATTACAATATACTTGTATCTTGCATTGCAAGGTAGCGAAAATCCGGTTGCACAGCCAAGTGCAACACAAATAAGTTAGCGAAAGGGGGGATTGGCTTGATTCCATCGCAAATGTTAAAAGGTGTTTTAGAAGGATGTATTTTGTCAGTAATAGAAAAAAAACAAGTTTATGGATATGAGATATCGCAAATGCTTGAAGAATATGGTTTTGGTATGATTTCCGAAGGGACAATATATCCTATTTTGCTTAGAATTGAAAAAAACCAGTGGGTGGGCACTGAACTAAAAGAATCACCAACAGGACCCAAAAGAAAATATTACTATTTGAATCAGACGGGCAGAGAGAAACTGCTGGAATTTAAAGAGAATTGGGTAGAAATTACTGAAGCAGTAGAGAAGGTTATAGACGGAGGGCGAAATGAATAAAAATGTAAAAAAATTATTAAATGAGAACAACGAACTTGAGAAAGAAATTAGCAAAGAAAGTAATGAATTGTATACCAATATGATAGTGTATATGAGAGTGTCACAGCTTTCAGCATATAATCAGGAAGTGGTAAGGCGGGATATTGCAAATATGGTTATAGATGGGGAAAAAAGAGGTGAGACCATAGACACCATAATAGGGGGAGATTATAAAAGCTTTTGCGAGGAGATAATCAAAGTTTTTCCGCCTAAAACAAAAAAAGAAAAAACCATGGAAACAGTTGGAATGTTGTTGATGTGTTTGTATATTTTAGTCCCTATTGTAATAATAAAAGATACTATTAAAAATATTATGGCAGGGGAAGCATTGTTTGACTTTACATTGACATTGGGCGATGTCATCGATTTTGCAATAATAGTATTTTTGGCGAATTTCATTGTAAATAAAATCTGTAAAGGTGCTTTTGAACCACCAGCATTTAAGAATAAAATCGTTGAATTTATAGCAATGTGGGGCATTTGTGTAATAATAATTGGAGTGATATTTGGAGTTAGTGTTTTGTTGAAAAATGTTTCTGTAACATTTAATGTTTTGATTGCAGTGATAATATCACTGGCAGCGTATATAGCAAATAAAAAAATTGAGGATATGGAATACGAGGGGGACAGAAAATGAGTAGATTTTTCACAGAGCCTTCCAATATAGAAGGAAAATATATTAGACTTACCAGCAAAGAAGATATACATCATTTGTCAAAAGTTTTGAGAGGAAAAGAAGGCGATAAAATCGATGTTTCTGATGGAAGCTTATGGGAGTACAGAACGGAAATATCTTCAATAAATGACGACGAAATACTGTTGGAAATTTTGGATAAACAGGCATTTGCAAGAGAACCAGAGTTGCAAGTGACATTGTTTCAGGGGATTCCAAAGGCAGGGAAAATGGAAGTTATTATACAAAAATGCGTGGAGATGGGTGTATGGGCAATAACTCCAGTTTTTATGGAAAGAACCGTTGTGGTTGAAAAGGGGAATTTTGATAAAAAGCTTCAAAGATGGCAGAAAATTAGCGATGAAGCAGTGAAACAATGCAAACGTGGCGTGATTCCACAGGTGAATAAAAACGTTGATTTTTCTTCAATGATAAGAGAACTGGACAGTTATGACTTGATTCTTTTTCCATATGAAAATGAAAGCAATTATTCTATAAAAGACTGTCTTTGTGGACTGAAAGAAAAGCCAAAGTCGGTGGCAATTGTTATCGGGCCAGAGGGCGGATTTTCAGATAAAGAGGCAACAAAGCTAGTTGAAGCTGGCGCAGAAAAAGTTACCCTTGGCAAAACCATTTTGAGGACAGAAACGGCAGGGTTGGTGGCTTTGGCAATGACAATGTACCAGCTAGAACTTTAAGTGAACGTTGGCTAGTCAACAGTGAGCAATTTTTCAATAGGCACATTAGGTGATCTAAGATTCCTTTTCATTTGATAAAGGCATTCTGGATCGCCTTTTTTAACGATATTTATTCCACTATAACAGCTGAGGGTTGCCTTGAAACCAAGATCAACCAAAACTTGGTGGGCTTCTTCAGTTATTGCACCAAAAGGCCAAGTGAAGGTGTTTGGAGTGACTCCCAGAGTTTCAGTAAGCTTTTTTTGCAATGTAGAAATATCTTTTATTAACATGTTCTTGTAGACAATTGATGATTCGTTAGGCTTTTTGCGTGCACCCTTTCTGCCATTTTTCAACTCATGCAAATTGTAAGTGTGATTTTGCACTTCCCAGAGACCAGAACTTTGCATTTCCTCAAGTTGCTCCCAAGTAACATTACAATAATCTTCGCTTCGGTATTCAGCCACGCTGGCTTCTTCACAGGCAGAACCAATTACAGAAATAACCCCCTGTGACTTATATTTTTTTAACAAAGGCGAACCAAGGTTGTAGTTGTTGCAGTAACCGTCATCAAAAGTGATTACCACTGATTTTTCAGGGAGAGAATCAACACCATTTTTGCCATAAACATAATTGATTAAATCAGTCATGGTGATAGTTGTGTAGCCATTTTCTTTCATGTATTTTAGGTCATTTTCGAAGATGTTTGCATTTATAAAATATTCGTTCTGGTTGGCGGGTTTGTCAGTCAGTCCATGGTACATAAGAATTGGAACTTTTACGGCATCGGTATCGGTATCAGTGCCAGTGCCTAGTTTACCAGTAGTGGTGTCCACTGCGGCGCGATGGTTTGAAAGTAATCTAGTGATTCCATAAACATCTATCCAAATCTCTGAATTACAGTCTTTCTGGGACTGGTCAAAGATAAGTTGCATACCAAAATGAAGGTGAGGGACATTAATGTTATTAGTGTTTTCTTTTAGGCTATATCCACTTTGACCAGAAAATCCAATCAATTGACCAGCATAAACATTTGCCCCTTCTTTTAGGCCTTTTGCATAAGGAGAATCTTTTCGCAGGTGAGCATAATAGTAGTACCTTAAACCGTCGTGGCTTCTTATGCCAATTCGCCAGCCACCATATTGATTCCAACCAAGGGCCTCAATACGGCCACTTTCCACCGCAACAATTGGTGTGCCAGTATCTATAAACAAATCGTGACCAAGATGTTTTCGCTTAAAACCGTAGTCCCTACCACTGCCAAAATCGTTGCTGTGATTGTACCAATAGCCAGCAGCCACAGGGGAATAGCAGATCAAGCCGTAATTTCCTTCTTTGTCAAGACCAAGAAATTTGCCCAAAATACTTTCATATGCCTTGTAGTAGTAATCAAAATATTTGTATCCACGAGTCAGAGTTTCTATGGAGTCACCACTATTAAGGGCAGCCACAAGTTTGTCAATGTCGCTGGATTTGTAGAGAGAGAAATCCCCACCGTAAATAGTCCCAAGGTAAGCCAAAATGTTTATCCAGCTTATATGCAAATCTTGATTGAAAGACTCTATGTCAACGTCCATAGCTTTTTCCATAGCAGAATAGGACACGTCAAAATCAACCCATTTGATTAAGTCGTCGCCTTCTTTGTTTGTGCCAGTCAAGTCAGTTGCAGGCACATTTTTTATTGAAAAAGATAAACAGAGACAGCATATGAAGAAAATCGAAAAAAAGCCTTTAATAAATTTCATAATTAATTACACCTCAAAACAATATATCCTATAAAATTTATATTATTCTTGAAGAAAGGCGCAAAAGGTTGTACTATTTATAGTATGTAAAGAAAAAACCTTAGAAAAGAAAGGATAACTATGAAAATTGCGTTTCACACATTAGGCTGCAAAGTCAATCAATACGAAACCGAGGCAATGAAAGAACAGTTTTCTGCAAAAGGACATGAGATAGTTTCTGAAGAGGATTTTGCAGATGTTTATTTAATAAATACTTGTACGGTTACAAACTTAGCTGACAGAAAATCACGTCAGTACATTAGGAAAATGAAAAAAATCAATCCAGACAGCATCGTTGCTGTTACTGGTTGTTATGCCCAAATGAGCCCTGAAGAAGTGAGCAAAATTGAAGGTGTTAATATAGTCGCTGGCACTAACGAAAAGAATAATCTTTTGGGGTATATCGAGAACTATGCAAAGACTCATAAGGTGGCAGAATGCCATATAAAACCATATGAGCAGCTGGACGTTTACGAAAGCACTGGAATAATTACCTCTATGGAATCGAGAACCAGAGCATATATAAAAATTCAAGAAGGATGCAATAGATTTTGTTCTTATTGTATAATTCCTTTTGCAAGAGGCAAAGTCAGAAGCAGGCCTATGGAAGAAATTTTGGCAGAGGTTGACGGTATTCTGAAAAAAGGTTTTAAGGAAATAATTTTGACTGGAATCAACACTGCCCTTTATGGCGTGGACTTGGGATTTGACGGTATAGAACCTCTAATCAAAGGGATAAATTCCATAGATGGCGATTTTAGGATTAGGTTAAGTTCCCTTGAGCCAACAGTTATAAATGCGGAATACGTAAAAAAACTTTTAAATTATCCAAAACTTTGTCCGCATCTGCATCTTTCTATCCAAAGTGGAAGTGACCATGTGTTACAATTAATGAATAGAAAATATACAAGAGAGGAATATATTGAAATCACTAAAGTCTTAAAAGATTTCGATCCTCTTTATGGAATAACCACAGACATTATTGTCGGTTTTCCAGGTGAAACAGAGCAGGATTTTGAAGACAGTATGAAAATTGTCGATGAAGTAGGATTTTGTAAGGTTCATACCTTCAAATATTCAAAACGAAAAGGCACAATTGCTGCGGAAATGAATGATCAAATTGATAGTCATATAAAAGCCCTTAGAAGCAGTATGCTTATAAGTTATACTGAAAATGGCAGAAAAAGGTTTTTTAGTGCCAACGAAGGGGCAATTAGAAGGGTTTTGCTTGAAGAAATGGTAACGCCCACTATGCTTTCAGGTTATAGCGATAATTACATCAAAATCTATATAGACGGAAATTCAAATATGTTAAATCAGTTTTATGATGTAAAACTAATTAAAGAATATAAAGACGGAATGAAAGGAGAAATATAATGGCAGATTGTATATTTTGCATGATAGCAAACCACGATATCCCATCAAATGTAGCTTATGAGGATGATAAAATTATAGCTTTTCACGATCTTGAGCCACAAGCACCAGTTCACGTTTTGGTGATTCCCAAAAAACATATAGGTTCACTTGACGATGTTACAGAAGATGATAAAGAATTGCTAGGATACATAATGTTTAAGATTCACGAAATTGCAGCAACTTTGGGGCTTGAAAATGGTTACAGAGTTGTAAGCAACAACGGCGAAGATGCTTTTCAAACAGTAAAACATTTGCATTTTCACATTTTAGGCAAACGTAAAATGACTTGGCCACCAGGCTGATATCATAAGAAAAAACCAACTTTGACCAAATTTACAATCAAATACTAAAAACACCTTGCCTTATGCCGGCAAAAAGTGTATAATATTTTCGTTATAGGCAGAAGATTGTTCACAGTATAATATTTCATGTTATGTCAGGAGGTGAATTGGAGTATGGCACAAGTAATTGTTAGAGAAAATGAAAGTTTAGAGAGCGCTCTTAAGAGATTTAAGAGATCATGCGCTAGAGATGGCGTTATGTCAGAACTTAGAAAAAGAGAGCATTATGAAAAACCAAGCGTAAAGAGAAAGAAAAAATCTGAAGCTGCAAGAAAAAAGGCTAAGAAATTCTAGTCTTTAGAAACGAGGTGTTTAAGTGACACTAAAAGAAAGATTAATGAGTGATTTCAAAGAAGCCATGAAGACTCACGATGGAATTGCTAAAGATACAATCAGTCTGGCTCGTGCTGCAATAAAGCAATACGAAGTAGACAACAGAAAAGAACTTGACGAAAGTGGTATTATCGAAATTTTGACTAAACAAGTTAAAATGAGAAAAGACGCCCTCGCTGATTTTGAAAAAGCTGGAAGAACAGATCTTGCTGACGCTTATAAAGCAGAGATAGAAATTCTACAAAAGTACTTACCAGAACAACTGTCAAGAGAAGAACTTCTTGAGATAGTAAAAGCAACTGCAACAGAGCTGGGTATTGAGCCAACAAGGCAAAATATGGGCAAACTTATGGGAGCTATTATGGGAAAAGTCAAAGGTCGTGCCGATGGCAACGATGTAAAGGCAGTAGTTGGAGATTTTCTAGCCTAAAAAAATAATTGGACAACCTGATTTTTATCGGGTTGTTTTTTTAGTTGACATAGTCATCAAAATCATAAACATGGTATTCCTTTCATATAATAAAAGAATATTATCAAAAGGTCGGTGAGAAAATGTCTATAAAAAACGAAATGATATTTGATTTTGGACTGTCCATGCCAAGAGTTTTGATTGGAGGAAGGACAGCAGTATTAGACAACGTAAAAAAAATAGTAATGATCAGCGATAACTCCATTACAGTAGACAACGGAAAAAGTTTCACCACAATAAATGGAAAGAATTTCGTAATACAGGAAATTCAGGACGGAAGGGTGTTGGTGGAAGGTGAAATCCAGGGAGTTGAATTTTACAAATCACTATTTGAAGATAAAGATTGAAGGGTATAAACTAGATAGAATAATAACCTATGGAATAGATAAAAATTTATTGATGCGACAAGTAAAATACATAGACGATACCACAATCGTTATGGAAATAAGTCATAACGACTATTTGAAGTTAAAGAAAATCATAAAGAGTAAATTTAAGGTCACAATTTTAGAAGAAAAAGGCATCAAATTCAAGGCAAAAGAAATACTAAAACATAAAATAACTATTGTTGGAATTTTAATATTTGCTATAATATTAGTAGCACAAAATATGTTTGTCACAGAAATAAATATAATGGGATACAAAAAAATTCCAGAAGAAGATATACGGCAGGTTTTGAGGCAGAGCGGACTATATGAAGGCTGTTACAAGAAATTTGATTGCACAGAACTAGAGAGAATATTGTACGACGAATTTGACAACATCGCCTGGGCAAAAGTCGCATATGAGGGCAGATATGTGGAGGTGGCAATTACAGAAAATAATAATATTGCAATAAAAGAGATACCAAAAGACCAGCCATGTGATATTATAGCAGAGAGAGATTGTTACATTAGAAAGATAAAAACATTTGAGGGGGAGGCAGTGGTTTCAGAAGGAGACTACGTCAAAAAAGGAAAGACTATAATTTCGGGGAAAGTTCCTATAGAAAGCACAGCATATGGAACAGAAGCCGAAAAAATGAAAGAATATTATGTTCACGCAAGCGGTGAGATAGAGGCAACAGTACCTTACTACAAAACATTTGCAATAGAAAAAGAAAAACTAGAAAAAAACTATACCGAAAAAGATTTGCGAAAGGTTGCAAATGCTCAGGTACGGCAGTGGATAAATAAAAAAATGCCAGAAAAAGCACAAATTTTAAATAAAAGTTTGAAATTTGTCACAGAAAAAAATATAATAGAAGTAATCGCAGTGATAGAAATATTACAAAAAATAGGAATAGAACAGGAGATTGCCATTGGAAAAGACCATGGAAGAACTGAGAAAAGTAAAAATTGAAGATACCATAGACAGAAGAGAACTCTTTGGAAATTTAGACGTCAACCTTAATATAATCCAAGAGAACACAGGAGTTGAAATCTTTCAGAGAGAAGACTCGTTGATACTAAAAGGCGACAAAATTGACTTGACCGAGAATATCCTTTTAGAATTGATGGAGATTATTTCATCTGGAGAAAAACTTGACACACAAAAAGTCAATTATGTTATAGGGTTAAAAGAGCAGGGACTTTCTTATAGAGATAGCAATATCAATAAAGATGTTATTTGCTTCACATATAGAGGCAAACCACTAAAACCTAAAACAATTGGCCAGAAAGGTTACGTCAATAGCATTAGAAACAAAGATATAGTCTTTGGAATCGGGCCAGCAGGTACGGGAAAAACATATATTGCAGTAGCTATGGCTATAAATTCATTTAAAAACAAAGAAGTGCAGAAAATAATTTTGGCTAGACCGGCAGTTGAGGCAGGAGAAAAACTTGGATTTTTGCCAGGTGATTTACAAGAAAAAGTAGATCCATATTTAAGGCCACTTTACGATGCACTTTATGATATACTAGGTAGAGAAGCGGCAATGAGATTAAAAGAAAAAGAAGCAATCGAGATAGTTCCTTTAGCCTATATGAGAGGCAGAACATTGGATAACTCCTTTATTATTTTAGACGAAGCACAGAACACCACTAGAGAACAAATGAAGATGTTTTTGACTAGAATGGGATTTGGCTCAAAAGTTGTAGTTACAGGCGATATTACACAGATAGATTTGCCAAAGGGCAGAAAGTCTGGCTTGGTAGAAGCTGCCAAAATCCTAAAGAATGTCAGCGATATAGACTTTTGCTATTTGACAGATGTTGACGTCGTAAGACATGAGCTTGTAAGAAAAATCATAGTGGCATACGATGCATACTACAAGAAGTTCCCAGAAGAAATACAAGAATAGATCTCTGGCAAGAAACAAGAAGAGGAGACTACCTAAATGAATATAATTTTTGATGAAAACAGCCAAGTGCAAATAGTTGGACAGGCGATACAGGACAAGATGAAACAGGCCGCAGAATATTGCCTTGGGGAAGAAGACGTGGAGTCAGAGAGAGCAGAAATAAGCGTTACATTTGTTACTGAGGAAGAAATCAAAGAGCTTAACAATCAATATAGAAATATAGACAAAGTGACAGATGTGTTGTCATTTCCACAGTTTGACGATTTTGAGGATATACCTGAAGTCGGCGAAATTTGTTTAGGTGACGTGGTTATTTGCATCAAAAGAGCAGAAGAACAGGCAGAAGAATTTGGTCATTCACTTGACAGAGAGATAATTTATTTATTTGTCCATAGCATCCTTCATTTATTAGGTTACGACCATATGGAGAAGGATGATAAAATAATAATGAGAGAACAAGAAGAAAAAATCATGTCTCACATTGGGTTAGAAAGGGAGTAATAATTATGAAGTACAAAGAACTTTACAAAAAGGCAGTAGAAACCATGCCAAATGCCTATGCACCATTTTCAAAGTTTAAAGTAGGTGCTGCATTGCTCACGACAACTGGCGAGGTGTTTACAGGCGTAAATGTTGAAAATTCATCGTTCGGAGGAACAATTTGTGCTGAAAGAACAGCTATGGTAAAAGCAATTTCAGAAGGTTACAGAGAATTTGAGGCAATAGCTATTGTCACATCAGAGGGAATGGGTTGGCCTTGTGGAATTTGCAGACAGTTTATGTATGAATTCTCCCCGGAAATGAAAGTAATTACAGGAGCAGACGAAGAAGATTTACAAGTATATGAATTGACAGAGTTGCTACCAGAAGGGTTTAAACTATGATAAAATCAGGCTTTATTGGAATAATTGGCCGTCCAAATGTAGGAAAGTCAACACTACTCAATTCGATTTTGGGTGAGAAGATTGCAATTACAACGGACAAACCACAGACAACGAGAAACAGCATTAGAGGAATTTACACCAAATTTGATGAGAAGAGAAAAAACGGAGTTCAGATGGTATTCATCGATACACCGGGGATTCACAAAGGAAGAAACAAATTAGGCAGTGCAATGACCGATATGGCAATAAACACTTTTAAGGAGGTTGAAGTAATCCTCCTATTAGTTGACGGAAAACTTGACAAGGGACCTGGGGACAGGTATATTTTGGACTTGATAAAAGACTTGAAAACTCCAAAGATCCTTATTATAAATAAAATTGACAAGATGGATCCAAAAGAATTCAGAGAAATATACGAAGAATACGATGCAACAAATGTATTTGATGATATTTATGGGACTTCTGCACTTGAAGGGAAAAACGTTGACCAGCTTGTGACAAGACTTGAAGATTTTCTTGAAGAGGGTCCTATGTATTTCCCAGAAGATATGATAACAGACCATCCGGAAAGATTTATTGTCAGCGAAATCATTAGAGAAAAAGTATTAATGTACCTTGAGGACGAGATTCCACATGGTGTAGCTATTGAAATTGAAAGCTACAAAGAAGAATCTAAAATCACAAAGATAGGTGCGGTTATTTATTGTGAGCGAAAATCACATAAAGGAATTATCATCGGCAAAGAAGGCAAAAAGTTAAAGGGCATTGGCAAGAGTGCTCGTATAGAAATCGAGGCATTGCTAGGAACAAAAGTTTATTTGGAACTATGGGTAAAAGTAAAAGAAAACTGGAGAGACAGTGATTTTGCTTTGTCAAATTTCGGATATAAGGAATAGAATTATGTTAGTTAATACAGAAGGGATCATCTTAAAACAGACAAAAACCGTCGGTGGAAGAAGGATGGTTCTTTTGTTTTCAAAGAAATATGGAAAAATAAGCGCAGGCACAACCATTGATGAAAAAGGGAAGAGCAAGGCGGCTCTTGCTATGCGACCATTTACATATGGAAACTATGAAATATTCAAGAACAAAGAATACTACAACATAAACAGCGCAGATGTGATAAAAAGTTATTATAAAATTGGTGAGGACGTGGATAAATATATGTCCAGTTCATTTGTTCTTGAGCTTACAGAACGAATGCTCTACGAAGAACAACCCAATCCACAACTTTTTAATCTGCTGATTGATTTTTTTACTTGTATTGAGCAGAGAAACAAGGAATATCAGACACTTGTACTAGCATATGAAATAAAAGCACTGAAGATAATGGGAACTATGCCAGAACTGGATCAGTGTGCAAGTTGCGGTGCAAAAGATGACCTAATTGACTTTAGCGTAGCTCAAGGAGGGATGATTTGCAAAGAATGTGCAAAAAACAATAGAAATCAAGACAATGATACATTGATTTATCGCGTAGATTTTGGTATAGTAGATATATTGAAATATTTTGTAAAAAACCCGTTGGAATCCTTTGGGAAAATTGCCTTAGAAGAAAAAGTATCGGGTGAGTTACAAACCATAATAAAAAGCTATATGTCTTACTATTTAGATATAGGAAAGCTAAAAAGCGAAAGTTTTTTCATGGGAAAATATTAGGAGGTAAATTATGGAGATTACTTTAGAAAAGATTGAATTGGTAAAGGACAGAACTGGCGTAACTTACAAAGAAGCCAAAGAGGCTTTGGAAGCGGCAGAAGGCAACGTAGTAGATGCAATCATTGCAATCGAAGAAACCATTGACATTAAAACAAGCAAAAAAGCATCTGAGAAATGTGACGATCTTGTACGAAAAATGAAAGAAATCGTAAAAAAAGGTAACATCTCGAGGATAGTAATAACAAAAGACGATGAAACTCTGGTAAATCTTCCACTTACAGTTGGAATTTTGGGAACTTTTGTTGCGTTTTGGGGAGTAATCGCCGGAATCGTAGCATCATTTGGATTCAAATGCCAGATTCATTTCATAAAAGACGATGGCTCGGTTATCGATTTGACAGAGAAAGCTGGAGTTTTTTACGAAGAAGCAAAAGACAAGGGTGCAGAAGTTTATGAAGACATAAAAGAAAAAGCACCAGAAGTTTACGACGACATAAAAGATAAAAGTACTAAAACTTTTAACACTTTAAAGGAAATGGCAAAAGATAAACTAAATGATTTAAAAAAAGATGATGATCGCTATGAAGATGAATTTTGTGAGGATTGTCACGAAGATTGTAGTGAGTGCGTTTGTGATGAAGATCAATGCGACAAACCAGCTCGTGGAGAAGATAAAGACGAAGAAAAATAATATTCTAGAAATGGTAGGTACAATTTAAAGATGAGTAAAGAAGTTACAATGGAAAAAATTGTTGCACTATGCAAAAACAGAGGGTTTGTATATCCAGGTTCAGAAATATATGGCGGACTTGCAAACACTTGGGATTACGGTCCAGTTGGCGTTGAATTTAAAAACAACGTAAAAAGAGCATGGTGGAGAAAATTTGTCCAAGAATCAAAGTATAACGTTGGATTAGATGCCGCAATTCTAATGAACCCAAAAACATGGGTTGCATCTGGCCATGTAGGTGGATTTTCGGATCCGCTAATTGACTGCAAAGGATGTCAAGCTAGATTTAGAGCAGACAAACTTATTGAAGAATACATGCAAAAAAATGGACTAGAAGTTCTTCCAGTAGATGGTTGGTCAAACGAAAAGCTTGAACAATATATTTCAGAGAATGGAATCAAATGTCCAGAATGTGGAAAGAAAGAATTTACAGGAATAAGACAATTTAATTTAATGTTTAAGACATTTCAAGGAGTAACTGAGGACTCAAGAGCAGAACTTTTCCTAAGACCTGAAACGGCACAGGGAATTTTTGTCAACTTCAAAAATGTTCAGAGAACATCAAGAAAGAAAGTACCATTTGGTATTGCCCAAATAGGTAAATCATTTAGAAATGAAATCACACCAGGAAACTTTATTTTCAGAATAAGGGAATTTGAGCAGATGGAGTTAGAATTTTTCTGCAAACCAGGTACAGATTTAGAATGGTTTGACTATTGGAAAAAATATTGCGTTAAGTTCTTAGAAACACTTGGAATGAACATGGACAATATTAGAGCAAGGGATCACGATCCAGAAGAATTATCCCACTACAGTAATGCGACTACAGACCTTGAATATTTGTTCCCATTTGGATGGGGCGAACTTTGGGGTATTGCAGACAGAACTGATTTTGACCTTAGACAACACAGTGAATTTTCTGGTCAAGAAATGAATTATGTAGATCCTGAAACAAATGAAAAATATATACCTTACTGTATTGAGCCATCTCTTGGAGCTGACAGAGTAACTCTGGCATTCTTAGTAGATGCTTATCATGAGGAAATATTGACTGATGCAAACGGAAAAGAGGACACTAGAGTTGTAATGCAATTCCATCCAGCCCTTGCACCGTTTAAAGCGGCAGTACTGCCACTGGCAAAGAAACTTGCACCTGTAGCAGAACCAATTCATGAAGAGCTTTCAAAGTACTTTATGGTTGATTATGATGCAGCAGGTTCAATTGGTAAAAGATATAGGAGAGAAGATGAAATCGGAACTCCTTTCTGTATATGTGTTGACTTTGAAACAGAAGTCGATGGTTGCGTAACTATCCGTGATAGAGATACAATGGAACAAGTCAGAATACCTGTTACTCAGGTAAAAGAATATATTGATAGTAAACTAGTTTTTTGAAAAGGAGATTTGGAGAAAATGAAAAAATTTGTTTATTCCTTTAATGAGGGCTCAAAAGATATGAGAAGCCTTCTAGGAGGTAAAGGAGCCAATTTGGCAGAAATGACCAAAATTGGGCTACCAGTGCCATTTGGTTTTACAGTATCAACAGAAGCTTGTAACAGATACTATGATGAGGGCCTAAAAATAGGTGATGATATTATAGAATCCATCTACGAAAAGCTTACTGAATTAGAAAATGTTACTGGCAAAAAATTTGGTAGTGTAGATAATCCACTACTTGTATCTGTTCGTTCAGGTGCTGTTTTTTCAATGCCTGGCATGATGGACACAATTTTAAACCTAGGTTTAAATGACCAAACTGTTGAAGGTATGGCAAAACTAACACAAAACGATCGTTTTGCTTATGACAGTTACCGAAGATTTATACAGATGTTTGGTGACGTAGTTATGGAAATTGCAAAGACTAAGTTCGATGCTATTTTTGACGCAAGAAAAGAAAAGGTTGGAGCAAAGTTTGACGTAGATTTAACTACAGACGACTTAAAAGCAGTAATTGTAGATTACAAAGCCTTAGTTAAAAAAGAGAAGAACAGAGATTTCCCACAAGTACCAACAGACCAGTTAATGGAAGCTATTATGGCGGTATTTAGATCATGGAATAACGACAGAGCTATTCTTTACAGATCACTAAACAGTATCCCTGGAGATCTTGGAACAGCAGTAAATATCCAATCCATGGTATTTGGTAATATGGGCGATACTTCTGGGACAGGCGTTGCTTTCACAAGAAGCCCTGTAAACGGAGAAGCGAAAATATTTGGTGAATTCCTAGTAAATGCACAAGGTGAAGACGTTGTAGCAGGTATTAGAACTCCACAACCAATTGCAGAAATGGCTCAGGCATTCCCTGAGGTATACAAAGAATTTATAAGAATCGCAGAAGTTTTGGAAAAGCATTATCACGATATGCAGGATATGGAATTTACTGTTGAAAGAAATAAATTATATATGCTTCAAACTAGAAATGGTAAGAGAACAGCAGGTGCTGCAGTTAAGATTGCAGTAGATATGGAAAAAGAAGGATTAATCAATAAGAAGACTGCAGTAACAAGATTAGAGCCTGCACAAATTGACCAATTACTTCACCCTAAGTTTGATGATGATGACGAAAAAGCATCAAAGAAATTAGCAAAGGGACTTCCAGCATCACCTGGTGCTGCTACAGGAAAAGTTTACTTTACAGCTGCTGATGCTGTTGCTGCTGTAGCAAATGGTGAAAAAGCAGTCCTTGTAAGACTAGAAACTTCACCAGAAGACTTGGCTGGAATGGTTGTTGCTGAAGGTATTTTAACTGCTAGAGGCGGAATGACTTCCCACGCTGCTGTTGTAGCTAGAGGAATGGGCAAATGCTGTGTAGCAGGATGTTCAGAACTAAAAGTTAGTGAAGCTAATAAGACATTAGAAATCGGAGGCGAAAAGTTTGCTGAAGGAGATTTCATCTCAATCAACGGAACTGACGGCTCTGTATATAAAGGCAAGATAAAGACTGTAGCCCCTGAAGTATCAGGCGACTTCGGAACTATCATGTCATGGGCTGATGAAATCAGAACATTAAAAGTTAGAACAAATGCAGACAATCCAAGAGATGCAAGACAAGCTGTAGAGTTTGGTGCAGAAGGTATTGGACTTTGCAGAACTGAGCATATGTTCTTTGAAGAAGAAAGAATCCCAGCAATTAGAAGAATGATTTTGGCAGAAACAGAAGAAGAAAGAAGAGAAGCACTTGCATTCTTACTTCCATACCAAAAGAGTGACTTTAAGGGAATATATGAAGCCATGGGCGACAGACCTGTAACAATCAGATTACTGGATCCACCACTGCATGAATTCCTTCCTCATACAGAAGAAGAAACAAGAGAACTTTCAAAGCAGATTGGTGTTCCTTACGAAAAGCTTGCTAAGAAAGCAGAAGAATTGCATGAGTTCAATCCAATGCTTGGTCATAGAGGTTGCCGTCTTGCAGTTACATATCCTGAGATTGCAGAGATGCAGTCCGAAGCAATCATCATGGCTGCTATCGAAATCAAAAAGGAACAAGGCAAGAGCGTAGTTCCAGAAATTATGATTCCATTAGTAGCGCTTGAAGCTGAACTTGCTGACGTAAAGAAAACAGTTGTTGAAACTGTTGAAAGAGTTATGGCAAGAGAAGGCGTAAAAGTTGAATATATGATCGGAACAATGATTGAAATTCCAAGAGCAGCTCTTACTGCTGATGCAATTGCAAAAGATGCTGAATTCTTCTCATTTGGAACAAATGACCTTACACAGATGACATTTGGTTTCTCAAGAGACGATACTGGAAATATAATCAAGGAATACAAAGCTAAGGGTATTTTTGAAGCTGATCCATTCCAGACTATCGACCAAGTTGGTGTTGGTAGACTAGTTGAGATGGCTGTAAACCTTGGTAAGAAAACTAGACCAAATATCAAACTTGGTATTTGTGGAGAACATGGTGGAGATCCTAAGACCATTGAGTTCTGTCACAATGTTGGACTAAACTATGTTTCATGTTCACCATTTAGAGTTCCAATTGCTAGACTAGCTGCTGCTCAAGCTGCAGTTCACGCAGAGGAAAATAAATAAAAGTTAATAATAATTAAAAGAGGCTGTTTTGCTAGAAGATAAATCATATGTTAATCATATTTTGTATCTTGGCAAGGCAGCTTCTTTAGATTTGGAGAATAGGTGTTATAAACGTTGATTTATTACAAAAATTGCTATATAATTGATATGTATACTAGCGTAACAGGAATGTATAGGCGGTAGCATAAAAGGAGACAAATTATATATGAATATGGAGCAGAAGTTATCAAGCTTTCGAGAGTGTTTTGATGATAGTTGTATGGCATTTTCAGTAGTAAAAGTAATCAAAGATTTTAGAAATGCACCTGTTGACTTTATTTATTGTTATGTAAATAAAGCAATGGCCGATTTTCGTGGAATAAAAATAGAAGATTGGGAAGGCAAGAACTACAACAGCATGGACAACGGCATGGATGTTGATTGGTTAAGTATATATTATGGAGTAGCATATAAGGGTAATAGACAGACAATAGTAAAATATATAGAAGAGAGAGATATTTACATAGAGGCACAATGTTTCCAAGTAATGGAAGGATACTGTGCGTCTATTGTTACCGATGTCACAGAAGAAAAGAAGAGTATGTTCAGTAAAGAGGAAATACTTTACTATTCTAATATTTCAAGCACTGATGACAACGTTGATGATAAAGCACACAGACAAAATATAATAGAAAAAAAGTATATAGAGAGACAAAAATACAAAGAAGAAAAATACAATAATTCCTTGTCATCATGTGATATAAATTTGACTAAGAATCTAGTTATTAGTGGGAAGAGCAGTCTTGATAATAATAGCGAAATAGGGAAAACTAACATTGCAGATGAACTTTTCAAAAAGGTTGCAGCCCATATTTGGGATGATGAATCAAGGAAAGAGTTTTTAACTGTTTTTAATGTAAATAATATCATATATAGATATTATGATGGCCATGGCGATATTGATTTTGAATACAAATTTGACATAGGAAATGGTGGATATTATTGGTTTGCCACTCATGGAAGAACTATGAAAAATCCTATTACAAGTGATATTGAGACTTTTATTTATACTGAAGATATAACTTCAAGAAAAGATATTCAAGCCATTATTGATGGAATCGTAAAACTGGATTATGACTATGTGGCAAAACTAGATGCTATTAACGATACTTATGTTTTGTATGCTAGGACAGATGATGGGACACCATTACCACCTTTTAATACTACGGATTATGAGAAAATAGTTAGGGAATACGCAAATGAATATGTTATTGAAAAAGATATTGAGAAAAACATACGGGAACTTTCTTACAAAAACATATTCGAACAACTAAAAACCAAAGACCAGTTTACAATATATGTTGGTATCAAAGAGGCAAAAGGCAAAATAGGACACAAAAAAATACAGGTTTCCTATTTGGATAGAGATAACAAAAAAATTATTATTACTCGTACTGATGTTACCGAGTTAGTCGATATGGAAAAGAAACAAAAAGAGGATTTAAGCAATGCCCTTAATGCTGCTATGAGCGCAAACAAGGCAAAATCTGAATTTTTGTCAAATATGAGTCATGAGATTAGAACACCGATGAATGCAATAATTGGTATGTCTGCATTGGCGGCACAGTATGTCAATGATCCTGATCAAGTAGCAGATTATATTTCAAAAGTCGGCATTTCAGCAAGATTTTTATTGTCACTTGTAAATGACATATTGGACATGTCAAGAATAGAAAGTGGAAAAGTATTTATAAAAGAAGATGAAATTCCTTTTGAAGAATTTGTAAATGGAATTAATGTAATTTGTAATGAGCAAGCAGAGAAAAAAGGCGTTTATTATGAATCCATTATAGGAAATTTAGTAGAAGAGTATTACGTAGGTGATGCAATGAAGCTTCAACAAATTCTAGTCAACATAATTTCCAATGCTATAAAGTTTACTAAAGACGGTGGAAAAGTTCAATTTATTATCCAGCAGATGGGAATAAAAAATGGTAAAGCCAATATGAAGTTCATCATAAACGATACTGGCATAGGGATAAAATCATCATTCATCCCCAAATTGTATGAACCTTTTGCGCAAGAATACAACGAAAATGTTTCAACATATGGTGGAACAGGGCTTGGCCTTGCAATATGCAAGAACCTGGTCGACTTAATGGGTGGAACTATTTCCGTAAACAGCATTGAAGGTGTTGGAACTGAATTTAACATAATGATAAGATTAGGATTATCACAGGAGACAAAGAAAAGGCATGCGGAGAAATCCAAATTGAATTTTGAAAAATTACATAGTCTCATTGTTGATGATGATGTTATTGTCTGTCAACAGACGCAAAACATTATGAATGATCTTGGAATAAAGGCGGAATGGGTAAATTCTGGTGAAAAAGCTATTGCAATAGTCAAGAAAAAGACCATAGAAAAAAATTATTTTGATTTGATTTTGATTGACTGGAAGATGCCAGATATGGATGGAATTGAAACCACTAGGGAAATTAGAAAAATTGTTGGACCAGAGGTTACGATAATAATAATGACCGCTTTTGATTGGGTGAATATAGAAGGTGAAGCTAAGCAAGCTGGCGTTAACTTATTAATAAATAAGCCTATTTTCAAATCATCCTTTTCACATACGGTTGAGAATATATACAATAAAAAGAATCAGGAGAGCGTACATAGAGAAGCGCCAAAACCATATGACTTTTCAGGTAAAAGAGTATTGTTAGTCGAGGATCATTTACTAAATGTGGAAGTAGCAAAACGTTTACTTGAATCAAAAAATATGGAAGTAATCGTTGCAGAAAATGGGTTAGTGGGCATAGAAGAATTTGCCAAACGACCGATTGGATATTATGATGCGATACTGATGGATATTAGAATGCCAGTAATGGATGGAATAACTGCGACAAAGTCCATTCGTCAGATGAAGAAAAAGACGGCAAAAACTATTCCAATTATTGCCATGAGCGCAAACGCTTTTGATGAAGATGTGGAGAAATCAAAGACGGCAGGAATGAATGCACATTTGGCAAAACCAATAGAACCCAAAGAGCTATTTAGAGTGTTGGAACAACACGTAGGAGGCGGTCATGGAGGAGTTTAGAAAGATACTTGTTGTCGATGACAACGTAGTAAACCGGTACATTTTAATGAAAATACTGGACTCAGCATATATCGTTTTAGAAGCGGAAAATGGTGAGAAGGCATTGGAAATTATGGAAATTGAGGGAGATACTATAATTGCGGTTATGGTAGATCTTGTAATGCCAGTAATGGACGGTTATCAATTCATGGAAGAAGTGCAGAGACGAGAGAAATTCCAAAACATTCCAATCATAGTCACGACGGGAAATAACAGCGTAGAAAATGAAATACGTGCGTTAAAGTTGGGGGCTTGGGATTTTGTAACCAAACCATATAACCCTGAAATAATCAAATTCCGCCTAAAGAATGCTATCGATAGGAGCAAACTTCGCCTTTTGGAACAACTAAAATATATAGCGGAATACGATACCTTGACCGGTATATACAATAAAACTAAATTCTTAAAAGAAACAGAGTATATGCTTCGTGCAAACCCACTTAAGCAGTTTGCTTTTGTTTACTTTGATTTGGACAGATTCCAATTAATAAATTCCTTCTTTGGACTAGAGGAAGGGGACAGGCTACTAAAATATATTTCTAATTGTGTAAAAGACATTATGGAAAGATATTCACCTTGCAGATATGGTAGAATGGAATCCGATGTTTTTTGTTGTTGCAAAGAATATACAAAAGCTGATTTTAAGCTAATTGCGGAAGAAATCAAAATTTTACTAAAAGAATACAGCAATGAATATGAAATAGTACCCAATATGGGTATATACGTTATCGAAGATAACAATATGAGTGTTGAAAAAATTATGAGCAATGCAATGATTGCATCTAAACAGACAAAGGGAAGTTATATTGATTTCTTTTCATACTATACAAAAGAACTTGGCGCTGAAGCTGAGCGTGAACAAGAAATAATAAAAGAAATGAAGTGGGCGTTAGAGAACGATCAGTTTGGAATATATATACAACCAAAATACAACATTACCACCAATATCCCATGTGGTGGAGAAGTTCTAGTTAGATGGTTCCATCCGGAAAAGGGAATTATTATGCCAGGTGAATTCATCTCTATATTTGAAAAAAATGGTTTTATTACAAAATTGGACTATTATGTATGGGAAAAGACTTGTAAATTGTTAAAGTCCTGGTTAGATTTAGATGAAGAAGTTTATCCACTTTCTGTGAACATTTCTAGAGTAAATATGTACAATCCTAACATTGCGCAGATTATTATGGATTTGACTGAGAAGTATGAAATACCACCAAAGTATCTACAACTTGAAATTACGGAAAGTGCATATACAGACAATCCAAAGGCGATAATAGAAATCTTAAACAAATTGAAGGACTATGGATTTACTATACTTATGGACGATTTTGGGACAGGATATTCTTCTCTAAATATATTGAAGGACTTGCCAGTAGATATACTAAAGGTGGACATGCGCTTTTTATCCAAAACTTCTATTGAAGGGCGTGGAGAAAACATTTTGGCATCGGTTATTAGAATGGCAAAGTGGCTGACAATGCCTGTGGTAGTAGAGGGTGCGGAGACTGTAGATCAGGTCGTTTTTTTAAAGAGCGTGGGATGTGATTTTGTACAAGGGTACTATTTCGCCAAACCTATGCCAGTAGAAGACTACGAGAATTTAATTCGGAGTCAGGAAGTTTTTGATTCATACAACATGGAAAAGAGTAGTAATGATTTTGATATGGACACTATTTTCCAATCAAATCCACAGATGAAATTATTCTTTGGCGATCTTATGAAAGCTATGGCTATTTATGAATTTGATGGTGAAACTATAGAGATACTTCGTGTAAATGATGGATTTTTCCAACTGTTTGGTGCAAATGACCAGGCGTTGAAAATGGGAAGCATAATGGAAGTTATTTCTGAGAGTAGCAAACAAGTGGTACTGGATACTTTTAAACACGCCATTGAAATGGAATCAACAGCAGAGTGTGATTACCTAAGGATCAAAAATGATGGAAGCAGAATATGGATTCACATCAAACTTAAACTGATACAAAAAATAGGAAAGAGAAATATTATCATAGGTTCTCTTGAAGATATAACTGCTCAAAAGCTAGTGGATATTGAACTAAACAAGTACAGACAGGCAATAACAGAAGAAAAGGACACTAATCATATGTTGGTTATTGATAATATTGATTCAGATGTTGTTCAGCTTAAAGAAATGTTTAAAAGGCAGTTCGAAGTATTTCGAGCAAAAGATGGAACAGAGGCAATTACTATTCTTAAGGAAAATCCTAGTATAGGGATTATATTGATGGATTTTTCCAGCCCTGAAATAGCCGGCGGTGAATTCCTAGAACAGAAAAAGATGATGGAGGAAATAGCTGGAATACCAGTGATTGTAATAACTTCAGAGAATAGCAGTATTTCCAGCCACAGCAGAAATCTTCTTGAGGTTAATGACTATATTACTAAACCTTTTATTGAAGAAATCGTAATAAAGCGTGTTCAAAACGTTATGGATTCAGCTAACTTGTTAAAGGAAGTAATGAAAAAATATGATACTGTTTCAAGATTGGCAGAAACTGACCAGATGACAGGATTATATAATAGGATCACAGCAGAGAAAATAATAAAAGAAAAAATGTGGAATAACCGCAATGGAAAAAACGCTATGATAATGATTGATATTGATAATTTCAAACCTATAAATGATACTTATGGACATTCGTTTGGAGACAAGATGTTGAAAAATTTTGGAGCGCTTCTGTTGAGATCATTTAGGAAAGACGATATTATTATTAGAATGGGCGGCGATGAGTTTGCTGTATTTATGTCAAACATGGCTAGTGATGATATTGCTGAAAAGAGGGCAAAGCTTCTTATGCAGGAGTTAATAAACAAACACAGTAATGAGGGAGTATATATAACTTGTTCAGTAGGAATTGCTATTTCTCCACAACATGGAGATAATTTTGCTACATTGTATGGTAATGCCGACGATGCTCTATATGATGCAAAGTGTCAAGGGAAAAATAACTGTAAGGTATTTGGAAAAGATATTACTTTGGAGGGGAAATAACTTATGGAAAAGATTATTGAAGAATTAAAAAAGATGCAGTGTGATGTTGAAGGTGCTATGGAACGTTTTTTAGATGATTATGATTTATATGGTGTTTGTCTAGAATCGTTGGTATCGGATCCATCTTTTGTGGAACTGGGAGTAGCACTGTCAGAAAACGATGCAGAGAAAGCATTTGAAAATGCTCATACGCTAAAGGGAATAATTGGAAATATGGGTTTGACACCTATGTTAAAAATTGTAGAACAGATTGTGGAACCGTTAAGGAAAGGCGAATTAGATGGATTAATGCCATTGTATGACCAGCTAATCTTGGAAAATAAAAAGATAAAGGCTTTGATTGGATAAAGTTGAAAGGAATAGGAAGTAGAGGATGGCAGGATTTTGGGGATCATATTTTGGAAATATGATAATGACTTTTTTAGTATCGATGGTACCAGTATTGGAACTCAGGGGTGCGATACCGGTTGGTGTTGCCAATGGTCTTGATGTAAAGGTGGCATTGATTGTAGCTATTCTAGGCAATTTAGTGCCTGTGCCATTTATTATTATTTTCATTAGGAAGATATTCCTTTGGATGAGAACAAGAAGTGAAAGACTGAACGGCATTGTGGTAAAACTAGAGAATAAAGCTGCCGAGAAGTCTGAAATTGTCAATAAATACGAATGGTGGGGTTTGGTGATTTTGGTTGCTATTCCTTTGCCTGGGACAGGAGCGTGGACAGGGGCTTTGGTGGCAGCCATGCTAAATATGAGATTGAAACGAGCTTTTCCAGCTATAGCAATAGGTGTTGTAATAGCAGGAATAATAGTGTCATATCTAACGTATGGTGCTACTATGCTCTTTTAATAAAATGGAGTTATAGAGGAGGAGGGATAGTATTGGAAATTATGGGTTACACCATTAGCATGACTATATTTTGGCTTGCAGTCGGAATTGTTTTTGCTGTTGTGGAAGGGTTGACAATGGGGCTAGTCACTATATGGTTTACCGGTGGCGCTCTTGTGGCGTTTATAGCGGCTTTGTTTGGAGCAAATATTACGGTACAAGTCATATTGTTTTTTGTCGTTTCGGTGGTGTTATTGTACTTTACTAGAAAAATTTTCAATGGTAAATTACATACTGGAGAAGAAAAGACAAATGTAAATGCCTTAATTGGGGAGGAAGCCATTGTGACGACGGCGATTGAACCTTTTAAGACTGGTCAAATCAAACTGAAAGGTCAACAATGGACTGCAATATCTGTTGATAATCAGCAGAGAATTCCAGTTGATAAAATAGTTATGGTAAAAAGCATCGAGGGGGTAAAAGCAATAGTAGAACCACTGGATGATGAAGGAATTGAGAAACTGTAGAGAACTTGACATTGAATGAGTTCGGATGGCAATTGCATTGCCATTGAAGGAGTACAACGATGGGCTTCAATGAGTTCGACGATTTAGGAAAGTTCGGAGGGGCAATTGCATTGCCATTGAAGGAGTACGAAACATAGGGATTGAAAAGCGATTATGGTAATATAGCATGGATATTTTGATGTTTTTGTAAAAAAATAGCGGGGCAATTGCATTGCCATAGAAAAGATTGGGATAGAAGGAGAATAAAATGGAATTACAATTTGTAATAAAAACTATTGCAATAGTCGTATTGATTATTGTCATAATAGGATTGGTAGTATCAAATATTAGAATCGTACCACAAGCAAAGGCTTATGTTGTGGAGAGATTAGGTGCATATAAGGTGACTTGGCAGGTTGGGCTACACTTTAAAATTCCACTAATCGATAAGATTTCCAGAAAGGTATCTTTAAAGGAAAAAGTAATTGATTTTCCACCTCAACCAGTAATAACAAAAGATAATGTAACTATGGAAATAGATACGGTTATATATTTCCAAATAACTGATCCAAAGCTTTATGCTTATGGTGTTGAAAGTCCAATGGACGCAATTGAAAACTTAACTGCTACTACTTTAAGAAACATAATTGGTGAATTGGAACTTGATGAGTCATTAACAAGTAGAGAGCATATCAATACAAAGATTCGTTTGGTACTTGATGAAGCAACTGACCCATGGGGTATTAAAATCAATCGTGTTGAAGTTAAAAATATAACTCCACCAAGAGATATCCAAGTAGCTATGGAAAAGCAGATGAGAGCGGAGAGAGAAAAGAGAGAATCAATTCTTAGAGCTGAGGGTGAAAAGAGTTCAGTTATTCTTGTGGCAGAAGGTCACAAAGAATCTGTAATCCTTGAAGCCGAGGCGGCAAAGCAATCAGCAATCAAAGCAGCAGAAGGTGAATCAGAGGCAATAAGAATGGTTCAACAAGCAACGGCTGATGGTATCAGAATGATTGTATCGGCAAATCCAACCAAAGAGGTAATAGCCCTTGAAAGTCTAAAGGCGTTTGAGGTAGCAGCCGATGGTCAAGCAACAAAGATAATAATCCCATCAAACATTGCAGGAGTTGCTGGACTAGCAACTTCACTAAAAGAATTGATGAAAGACTAACCAAATTATTAATAAGACAATTAGGGGCCGATTCACAGAAAAATGAATCGGCCCTTTTTGGGTGCGTAAGGTGAAACAGGGGCTGCTGGGGTGGAGTTGGCTGGCAAAATACTGAGGTTGGCGTTGGCCAACGATAGAGATGGATTCGCAAAAGCCATGCCAGATGATGTTGGCGGAGGCGTTGGATTTCGCTGGAATTGAAGTGTTGGGGTTCGCAAAAGCCATGCCAACCAATGAGAAATC
>JAVXAG010000010.1:0-25064 GCA_036660615.1 Anaerovoracaceae bacterium | reverse complement strand
TCTGCATCGTCGTCATCGTCTGCATCATCTGCATCGTCATCTTTATCATCTGCATCGTCGTCATCATCTTTGTCGTCATCTACATCATCTTTGTCGTCGTCATCGTCTTTGTCATTTTCATCATCGATATCTTTGTCGTCATCATCGTCATCGTCTTTGTCATTCTCATCGTCGATATCTTTGTCATCATCATCGTCATCATCTTTGTCGTTTTCATCGTCGATATCTTTGTCGTCATCGTCGTCATCTTTGTCTTCATCTTCGTCGTCATCTTTGTCTTCATCATCATCTTTGTCTTCATCTTCGTCGTCATCTTTATCTTCATCTTCATCATCGTCTTCGTCTTTATCGTTGTCAATTGGTTCACTATCCCAGCTGATGATTTTTCCTGTTGTTGCATCAATTTCAAAGTCGTATTCTAAACCGTCTTTTTTAGCTTCACCTTCATATACCAGTTTTCCATCATCACTCTCTAGTTTAAGGTTCATAATCTTAGCTCCATTAACTTTTCCCATAACTATATTCATTGCATTTTCAAGTGATATTTTCTTGGTGTCATTACCTATCTCTGGGGTAGCCTCTGTTGTTCCCTCTGTATTCAGATGGTTCTCATGCTTCCCTTCCTTTGTTACTTTTCCTGTCTTTGCATCAACTAGTACTTCATATTCAACTCCATCTTTTACGATTTCAAGTTCGTAAAGATATGCACCTTTGCTTTTTTCTATATCAAGATCCTTTAACTCTCCGCCACCTAACAATTTAATAGCGGCTTCTGTTGCTTGTTTAGTTGATAACAGTTCACCTTTTTCCAATTCAGTTTCAGGTAATGCAACTGCTGTTCCATATTTTATTCCACTTTCAAGTATTGTCCCTGTTTCAGGATTAACATCAATAGTTCCATAAAAATTCTTTGCTTTAATTACTACTTCATATTCATAAAATCCATCTTCCAAATTTAGGTTAATTGTTTGGCCTGTAAGTTCTGGATATTTTGCCAATACCAGTGCCTTAATTTCGGCTTCTGATAATTTAACAACTTTGCTTCCTCTGTCATTATCTAATTGGCTTTCAATTTTTTTAACTTCTCTTGTTTCCTTGCTTACCTCTACTTCGTATGACTCCTTCGCTGCCTTATCGTGAAAATATACTTCATATTTATTTGCTTCATCTTCACTATTAATGAACGTTGCAGTTGTAGGAACATACTTCTTAGCTATTTCCTTTGCTTCATCAAGTGTCATGGCACTTGAGAATGTTGTTGTAACTATTATTGCACCAATTACTATGACTGATGCCATTCCTGCGATTATACCGCTTCTCTTATTTAAGATCATATTCATATTTTTATCCTCCATAATCACTTTCTGTTGCTTGTTTATGTCTGTATCTTAATCTACGAAAATGAAATTAAGATGAAAAAAATTTTTTTATTTGTATTATTTCGAAAAATTATGTATGATAAGAGTACAGAAAGAAATATGTGGGGTAATCAAATGAAATTATTAATTGTTGAAGACGAAAAAAAACTATGTCAAATTATAGGCAAGCATCTCAAAGCAGAAGGCTACACTGTTGATATGTGTTATGATGGACTTGATGCCATAGACTATATAGATGGGACTGAATACGATGCAGTTCTCTTAGACATTATGCTCCCTGGAATGGACGGCATTTCCGTTTTAAAAAAGATACGTAAGGAAAAACTCCATACACCAGTATTGCTTTTGACTGCAAAAAGTTCAATTGAGGATAAAGTTTCTGGTCTTGACAGTGGCGCTGATGACTATCTGACGAAGCCATTTTCTTTGGAGGAGCTGACGGCAAGAATCAGAGTGATGATTAGACGTAACGGTGTTGAACGGGTTTCAAACAATATTACTGTAGGAGATGTTACTCTTGACATAGATAAACACATTGCACTTCGTGGCGACACAGAAATAGTTCTAACTGCCAAGGAATACTCTATATTAGAATATCTTATGCACAACAAGGGCATCGTTCTGTCTCGCGAAAAAATTGAACAACACATTTGGAATTATGACTATGAAGGCAGCAGTAATATAATCGATGTCTATATTAGAACTTTAAGAAACAAAATTGATGCAAATTATGAAAACAAATTGATTCACACTGTTCGTGGTGTTGGGTATGTAGTTAGGGGATAAAATGAAGAACTTTTCTATAAAAAAACGTGTTACATTATATTATTCTTTTGTACTTATTACCATAGCAGTTTTATTCTTTGGTGTTTTTGTTGCGGCAACTGATATCCAAACGACAAATATTACTGAAAAAACTATGGCAACTGCTGTACAAAATGCTTTTGATGAAATTACTTGTGACAACGACATTATCGAAATTGATAACGACTTTGATGCATATTCCAGAGGTGTTACTCTATTAATTTATAGTGCTAATGGTACTTTGATTTTGGGTACCCCTCCTGCTGATTTTCCAGCATCAACCCCTTTGACTTCTGGAAGTTACGAACCTGTAACCAGCGAAAATGATAATTGGCTTGTCTATGACTTGTATAACAACTATCCAAATGGCGAGTCACTTTGGGTAAGAGGTATATACGCAACTGACAACGGTAACGCCACGATGAAATCTATAATGACAACAATGTTGATAGTTTTTCCCCTTTTGATTTTTTTAGCAATATTTGCCGGCAGGCGCATCACTAACCAAGCTTTTGTACCTGTAGCAAAAATGACCAATGCCGCTGAACACATAAACAGCGGGAATGATTTGTCTCTAAGAATTCCATTGCAAAGCAACAAAGACGAACTATATGCTCTGGCGGAAACCTTAAATGCAATGATTGACCGGCTTGAAAATGCTTTTGAATCAGAAAAGCAGTTTGCCTCGGATGTTTCTCACGAACTAAAAACCCCTATTTCTGTAATTTTGGCGGAGTGTGAATATACTTTGCAAGAAACACGAACTTCCGGTGAATATGTTGAATCTATGGAATCCATAGAAAAACAGTGCAAGCGAACCATGGCTCTAATCAGCCAATTGTTGCAACTATCTCGTACTATTAACAAGGAAAATATGATTGTCAAAGAAGAAATAAATCTATCAATTATGTGCGAAAGTCTTATTGAAGAATTGTCCTTAACTGCCAACAACAAAAATCTTGTATTCTTAAAGGAAATCCAAGAGAATGTAACTATTTTCGCTGACGAAACTTTGATAATGCGTATGATTTTGAATCTTATGACTAACGGTCTAAAGTACGGTAAGCCTGGTGGTTTTATTAAGTTATTTATGGGCACTTGTGAAAACAATATGGTAAAAATATCAGTATCTGATGATGGAATCGGTATATCCAAGGAGGATTCTGAACACATTTTCAATCGTTTCTATAAGGCTGATAGGGCTAGAATGCCTGGCGAAAACAGTTTTGGACTTGGTTTATCTATGGTTAAATGGATTGCAGAAGCCCATGGTGGTACAATTTCTTTGGACAGTGTCCTTGGAGAAGGCAGTCGTTTTACTGTCATGTTGCCAATTTAAAATGCAAATATAAAGAAAAGGGGGGCTTTCTATGCTACTTCGCAAAGAGTATACTTGTCCATTAGAATTAACCCATGACATGGTTAAGGGAAAATGGAAAATGGATAGTGAACAGTGCAAAGTGCAAATGCTCGCTAATTTCTTGCCTATAAAAAAGCCCTAGGCTCAGTGTATTCCACCAGCTTAGGGCTAAATTATTTATTTATATTCCAAGTCCAAAATTATCTTTGACTCTCTTCATAGTGTTTTCCGAAATCTGGTTGGCCCTTGCGGCTCCATCTTTTAAGACTTCAATCAGTTTTTCAGAATGTCTAATTTCTTCATATGTGGCTTTTATTGGTGCCAAAGCCTCCACTGTAATTTCGACTAAATCCTTTTTAAAATCTCCATAGCCTTTGCCCTCATATTTTGCTTCAAGTTCTGGAATGGAAATTCCTGAAAGCACACTATATATATTTAAAAGATTACTGATTCCTGGTTTGTTTTCTACATCAAACTTGACTATTCCCTCAGAATCCGTAGTAGCCTTCATAATCGATTTCTTTATTTTCGAAGGATCATCCAAAAGGGAAATTCTGCTGTGAATGTTTTCTGCAGATTTACTCATCTTTGTTGTAGGATCGTCTAGCGCCATAATTCTAGCACCTTCCTTTAGATATCTTCCGTCAGGAACGACAAAAGTCTTTTTCCTAGTGTTGTTGATTCTTATTGCAATATCTCTACAAAGCTCTATATGTTGCTTCTGGTCGTTGCCCACTGGAACAATGTCAGTATCATAAAGCAAGATGTCTGCTGCCATCAAAACCGGATAAGTAAACAGCCCCGTTGGTGCCGATTCTTTGTTTTTGCTCTTGTCTTTGAATTGAGTCATTCTGGAAAGTTCACCTGTGTATGAATTGCAAGTTAGAACCCAAGAAAGTTCCGCATGGCCTGGAACATCAGATTGAACAAATACTATTGATTTTGTTGGATCAACACCTACTGCAAGATAAAGCGCCGCTACATCCAAAATATGCTCTTTTAATTCCTTTGGATCCTGAGGCACAGTAATCGCATGCATATCAACGATACAGTATATACATTCATGGTCCTCTTGTAACTCAACAAATTGTTTTAGTGCACCTAAATAATTACCCAAATGGATATTACCAGTTGGCTGTACACCCGAAAAAACTCTCTTCATTTTTCCCTCCTACGATTATGCTATTTATGCAATTCAGCTCTGAACTGCTCAATTATATTTTTTTCTGCTCTTGAAACCGTCATCTGAGACACTCCCAAAACTTTGGCAATTTCCGCTTGTGATTTGTTATATAAAAATCTTTCTTTGAAAATATACCTGTATTGATCCGTGAAACTCTCCATAACTTTTTCGATTATCTCATTAGTCTCAACTCTCTCATACCCAACCTCATTAAAACCAGTGTACTTCTCAAGAAAAGAGCTATCCCCCTCTTCTCCCAGATCATCAAAAGTCTTGTCCAGAGAATAAGTCCCATAAGCCTGAGAACTCTCAAGGGCCTCCAAAATTTGTTCTTCTGGGAAGCCAGTATATTTGGATATTTCCTCAATAGTTGGTTTTCTATGCAATTCACTGTACAAAAGCTCTTTTGCATCTTGTACTTTTGCCGCAATTTCTTTTAAGCGCCTTGGAACTTTTAGACTCCACTGCTTGTCCCTAAAATACTTCTTTATTTCACCTAGTATTGTAGGCGTAGCAAAACTACTGAACTCAAAGCCTCGGCTTGGATCAAACCTTTCCACTGCTGAAACAAGTGCTAATGCACCTACTTGATAAAGGTCATCATAGTCAACACCCTTTCTTAGGTATTTCCTAATGAGTATGTCGACCATATACAGGTGTTTTTCCACTATTTCATTTCGTATTTCCTTTGTTGGATTGTTTCTGTAATTGATAAACATCTCTTGTGACATCATAAATTTTTCACCATTTTTATACTTTTATGCCCGTCTACAGGTCTAACGATTTCCACTTCGCTCATTAGTGATTTTATTACATATATGCCAAGATCACCTTCACTTGGACAGTTCTGGCAAGGTTTTGCAATTTTTTCAAGAGTGTGTTCATCACAAATATCAGTAACAGTAATTTCTATTCTTCCTTTTTCTACGTTACATTCCACTTCATATTTGTCGGAAAATCCTTCAAATCCATGACACGATATGTTCTTGCAAGCTTCTTCAACTGCATTCTTAATGTCTTCTGCCCCATCTATATCAAAACCCGCCGTAGTGGCTATGGAACTGATTGCCAATCTCACCATCATTAAGTACTCTGGTTTACCTGGGACAATAAATTTTAGATTATCTTTCATAAATCTCTCCTATTTTATAATGGAAAACACCTGTGTGTCTTTTAGACCCACAGGCATAATGTTTATTCTTTTACAAACGATCGTCAGATTTCTCCATACTTTCATCTGCTAAATTTAACTGTTCTTGTTCTTCTTCCGGTTTATCGTTATTCTCTGTTTCATCATTGGCTTTTGAACTAAGTTCAAGGTCTTCATCATCAATATCCTCTTCTTTTATTACTTTTGCCAACGCTACAATATTAGCCTCATCGTCAACTCTCATAATTTTCACGCCCTGAGTAGCTCTGCCAAGCATAGATACCTCACTTGCTCTAACTCTAATAATAATTCCATCAGAATTGATAAGCAAAATTTCATCATCTTTGTCAACTACCATAGCGCCGATTAACTCGCCTGTTTTCTTAAACTTGCCTTTATCATAAGTCAATAAGCCTTTGCCACCTCTAACTTGAACTTTATAATCCTTTACCTTTGTTCTCTTTCCATAACCATTTTGGGTTACAACAAGAAGTTCCTGATTAGGTTCAACAAGCTCCATAGCCACAACTGCATCATCTTTTTCTAGTTTTATTGCTCTAACACCACCAGCAATTCTGCCCATACTTCTAACATCTTCTTCAGAGAAGCATATGCATTTTCCTTGCTTTGTCACAATAATTACGTTATTGCTACCTGTTGTTTGTTTGATTCCGATTAACTCATCATCGTCCTTTAGGTTAATAGCAATTAAGCCGTTCTTTCTGTTTGTATCAAACTGAGAAAGAGGTGTCTTCTTTATTGTTCCGTTCTTTGTTACTGCAATCAAGAACTTATCTTCTGCAAATTCCTGCACAGGAATAACTGCAGTGATTCTTTCACGCTGCATCAAGTTTAGGAAGTTTACAGCCGGTGTTCCTTTGGCGGTTCTTGTTGCCTCTGGAATCTCGTAAGCCTTAATCTTATGCGCTTTTCCTGTATTTGTGAAGAACATCAAATAGTCGTGAGTTGAAGTCATAACCATATTCTTTACAAAGTCGTTTTCCCTTGTAGTGATTCCGGTTATTCCCTTGCCTCCACGCTTTTGTGCCTTATATGTGCTAGTTGGAACTCTCTTTATATATCCAAGATGAGTAAGGGTAATAGCTACCTTTTCTTCTTCAATCAAATCTTCATCATCTAAGTCTGAAACGTCTGCAACAATTTTGGTTCTTCTTGCATCACCATATTTCTCTCTAACTTCAAGAAGTTCGTCGCGAACTACTTCCATTAATTTCTTTTCGTCAGCCAAAAGCATGTTATAGTATGCAATTTTCTTCTCTAACTCTGCTAATTCATTCTCAATTTTTTCTCTTTCAAGACCTTGTAGTCTACGAAGTTGCATTTCCAAAATTGCCTGAGCTTGAATTTCAGAAAGTCCAAACTGAGCCATTAATCTTTCTCTAGCGTCGTTATAACTTGCTCTGATTGTCTTGATTATTTCATCAATATTGTCAAGTGCTATACGCAATCCCTCTAAAATATGAGCTCTTGCTTCTGCCTTTTTCAAGTCAAACATTGTTCTTCTAGTCACTACTTGTTTTTGGTGTTTTAGATATTCGTCCAAAATCTCATAAAGATTAAGAACTTTTGGTTCACCATTTACAAGGGCAAGCATAATCATGCTGTAACTATCTTGCAACTGAGTATGTTTATATAATCTGTTTAGAGTTATCTGAGGATTTGCATCTCTCTTTAGCTCTATAACAATACGCATTCCGTTTCTGTTTGATTCATCTCTTAGTGCAGAAATGCCATCAACTCTCTTATCCTTTACAAGTTCAGCCATCTTCTCGATAAGCCTTGATTTGTTTACTTGGAAAGGTATTTCAGTAATAATAATCTGGGATTTTCCCTTGTCATTTTCTTCTATTACACAATTTGACCTTACTATTACTTTTCCTTGACCTGTTCTATATGCTTGTTTTGCACCATTCTTACCCAAGATAGTTGCACCTGTTGGGAAATCTGGTCCTTTGACTATTTTAATCAAATCTTCAATTGTACAATCTTCGTCTTCAATCATTTTAATTGCAGCATCAATTACTTCTCTTAGATTATGAGGAGGAATCGACGTTGCCATACCAACTGCTATACCATTTGATCCATTTACTAATAGATTAGGGAATCTGCTTGGTAATACTTTTGGCTCTTGTTCTTCTTCGTCAAAGTTAGGCATAAAATCAACAGTGTCTTTGTCTATATCACGAAGCATCTGTAAGGCAAATGGTGTCATTCTTGCTTCAGTATAACGCATTGCTGCCGCGCCATCACCATCTACAGAACCGAAGTTTCCATGTCCGTCAACCAACATATATCTAATCGAGAAATCTTGTGCCATTCTAACCATAGCATCGTAAATTGAACTATCACCATGAGGGTGAAATTTACCCATTACTTCACCGACAATACGCGCCGATTTTTTATGTGGTTTATCTGGAGTAACTCCTAGTTCACTCATTCCATAAAGAATTCTTCTGTGAACTGGTTTCAATCCATCTCGTACGTCCGGTAGGGCACGTCCTACAATTACACTCATAGCGTAATCTATATATGAGTTTTTCATCTCGTCATGAATTTCATGCTGGATTAATTTTGTATCTTCTAATAAAGTTGTCATTTTGCCCTCCTTCCTATATATCTATCTTTGCATATTTTGCATTATCTTCAATAAATTTCTTTCTTGGTGGAACTTTGTCACCCATCAAACAAGTAAATATCTCGTCTGCTGCCGTTGCATCGTCCAATGTTATTTGAACCAAAGTTCTAGTGTTGTAATCCATGGTTGTTTCCCACAACTGGTGGAAGTCCATTTCTCCAAGTCCCTTGTACCTTTGTATGTCTGCTTTTCCACCTTTATCAGCGATAGAAGCCATTAACTTTTCTTGTTCTTTTTCTGAATAAGTGTAATATACTTCCTTTTGCTTCTTTGTTTGGAACAATGGTGGTTGAGCCGCATAAACATATCCGCCTTCTATTAGCGGTGTCATATATCTATAAAAGAACGTCAAAAGTAGAGTTCTAATATGTGCACCATCGACATCGGCATCAGTCATAATGATAATTTTGTGATATCTTAATTTTTCTACATTAAAATCTGCGCCAACACCACAACCAAAAGCGGTAATCATGTTTTTTATTTCGTCTGAATTTAATATTTTATCTAATCTAGCTTTTTCTACGTTTAAGATTTTTCCTCTTAGTGGTAAAACTGCTTGTCTCATTCTATCTCTGCCTGATTTTGCACTGCCACCAGCGGAATCTCCTTCGACAATAAATATTTCTGAAAGTGCTGGATCCTTCTCTGAACAGTCAGCTAGTTTACCTGGAAGAGGAATGCTATCCAAAACATTCTTTCTTCTAGTCAAATCCCTTGCTTTTCTTGCCGCTTCTCTTGCCCTTGATGATATTAAACACTTATCCAAAATAGCTTTTGCTTGATTTGGATTTTCTTCAAGGAACGCCGTTAGATTTTCACTTGTTGATGTTTCAACAAATCCTCTTATTTCGCTGTTTCCAAGCTTTGTCTTGGTTTGACCTTCAAATTGTGGTTGAGTAAGTTTTACGGAAACGATTGCCGTCAAACCTTCTCTAACATCTTCTCCTGCTAATGAATCATCATTATCTTTTAAGAATTTATTTTTCTTTGCATAATCGTTAAATACTCTTGTAAGTGCACTCTTGAAGCCGGCCATATGTGTTCCGCCTTCAGTTGTGTTGATGTTGTTAGCATATGAAAGGACAAGCTCATTGTATTTGTCCGTATATTGCATTGCCACTTCAACTTCTAATTCTTTTTTTATTATTTCAAAGTATATTACATCTGGATGTAATATTTCTTTATCTTTGTTTAGATGTTGTACAAACTCTTTTATTCCGCCTTCAAAATGGAAAATATCCTTTTTCTTCTTGCCTTCTCTTTCGTCGGACAAAGTAATTTTTATTCCCTTATTTAAGAAAGCCATTTCTCTTAATCTATGTTGTAATTTATCATATTCAAAATTAACTTCTTCAAAAATTTCTTCATCTGGCCAAAATACAGTTCTCGAACCAGTCTTTTTTGACTCACCTATTACAGTAAGGGGCATAGTTGTTTTGCCTCTGGAATAAGTTTGTTTATATATTTTACCATTTCTCTTTATTTCTACTTCCATTTGTGAAGAAAGCGCATTTACTACAGATGCACCTACTCCATGAAGACCACCTGAAACCTTATATCCTCCACCACCGAATTTTCCGCCGGCGTGAAGAATTGTATGAATTACTTCTACAGCAGGTATTCCCAGCTTAGGATGCTTGTCAACTGGCATTCCACGCCCATCATCTTCAACCATGATAGAATTGTCTTTTTGGATAGTGACATTAATACTGCTACAGTGTCCCGCAAGTGCTTCATCGACACTATTGTCCACTATTTCATAAACTAAATGATGCAAGCCTCTAGAACCTGTACTACCAATGTACATGCCCGGTCTTTTTCTTACTGCTTCAAGACCTTCCAATACTTGTATTTGAGCCGCATCATATTTGTCATTAATTTTTTCTTCCGTACTCATTCTTTACCTACCTTTTATATATTTTTTATGTATATCTAATGAAATTTTATAAACTAATAATACCCTCCAATTATATCGCATTTCTCACGATTTTTCAAGGTTTTTGTATTTTTTAATAGTTTTATTTATTTCCCCATATAAAAGCTCTTACAACGTCAATTTAGCACTAAAAAACCTATTAAAAAGTTTCGACATATATCTAGCTAATAATAGGCTTTTCTTGTTATAAAATTTTTCCTTTTTCTACATAAAAAATCTTTGCAGTTGGAAATGATTTTTTTAATTTTTCTTCAATGTCCGTTGTAGTAATAAAAAACTGGATGTTCTTCAAAGACTTGACTAAAAATTCCTGCCTCTGAATATCCAACTCTGACATCACATCATCAAGCAAAAGAATTGCATCTTCCCCTGTTTCTTCTTTTATTAAATTCAATTCAGCTAATTTTAGTGATAAAGCGCAAGTTCTCTGTTGGCCTTGTGAACCAAAACTTCTCATATTAACTCCATTTACAAAAAAAGATAGATCATCTTTATGAGGTCCTTTGGTTGTTGTTCTCTGTTTTAGGTCATTTTGAAAAGCTTTTTTTATTTCTTCGTAGAAAAATTCTTGCTGTTCCTTTTTAGTTTCCTTGATTTGTATATTTGAATTATATTCTATTTTTAATTTTTCTTTTTGGTTAGTAATATTTCCATGAACATCACTGCTTATCTCGCTAATTTTTTTTATAAATTTTTCTCTTATCTTTATTACATTTGCTCCATAATTTGAAAGTTGCATATCCCAAATATCCAAAATACTTTGGTCAATATCATTTTCTTTTAAATATGTGTTTCTTTGAAGTAATACTTTTTTGTATCTGCTAAGATTATCATAATAACGAGGCATAATTTGACATAATTCTCTATCTATGAACTTTCTTCTTTTTTCCGGTTCATCTTTTACAATTTTTAGATCTTCTGGCGAAAAAATAACCAATAAAATATTGTCAAGAAGTTCAGATGTCCTTTTTATCTGAGAACCGTCTTTTTTAATAGACTTCTTGGACTCTTTATTAATTATTATTTCCACATTTGTTGTTGAATACGATTTTTCTGCATCAACTTTTATTTTTGCAAAATCTTTTTGAAATAAAACCATTTCATTATCTTTATTTGTTCTAAAAGATTTTCCCATAGAAGTAATATATATTGCTTCTATCAAATTTGTTTTCCCCTGAGCATTATTTCCCAAAATTAAGTTAACATCTTTACTGAATTCTAAATTTAGTTTTTCGTAGTTCCGGAAATTTATTAATTCTAAATTTTTTATATACATTTCTTAATTATTTGTTATTCTTACAGGTAAAATTAAATATTCAAAAGCATTACCTTCAGTTGGTGTAATTAGACATGGACTTATGCTGGTATTAAATAACATTTTTATTTCTTCGTCTTCTACAACTTTTAATACATCTAAAACATATTTTGCATTAAATCCAATTTCTATATTTTCTCCTTCTTTTGTAACATATACTTTTTCCTTAACATTTCCTTCTTCTGATTTTGATGTAATTATTAAATCACTGTTTTCTACGCTAAATTTTATTAAATTATTTTTTCCTTCTTTTGAGAGTAAAGATGCTCTTTCAATACTATTCATAAGTTCTGATCTGTTTACTATTATTGTGGATTTACTGTCTTTAGGTAAAATATCTCTGTATTTAATAAATTCTCCTTCAAATAATCTTAAAACCACTTTTAAATTATCTATTAAAAATACTGCTTTTTTATTATCAATAATTAGTTTTACAGTTTCTTCTTCACTATCTATTTCTGATAGTATTTTGTTTATTTCGTTCAATATTTTTGCTTCTATAATAATTTTCTTTTCTTCTATATTTATCATATTTTCTCTAGAAATAGCCATTCTGTAACCATCTATAGCAACCATATTAATATTGTCTTTTTCTAATTCTATTAATAAACCTGTTATCAATCCTTTTGATTCATCAATACTGGCTGCAAATGATGTTTTCTTTATCATATTTTTTAAAGTTTCTTTGTCAAAGAAAATATGATCATTATTTTCGTCTATTTGATTTATTTTAGGGAATTCATCAGTAGGCAAACCAATAATACTAAACTCTGAATCCTTGCATTTTATTAAAACGTTGTTTTCTATTAATTCTATTAAAACATCGTCATTTGGTAATTTTCTAATTATATCGCCAAACAGTTTTGATAGAACTACAATAGAGCCTTCTTCAAAATTTTCAACAGCAATTATGTTCTCAATTGTTAAATCTAAATCTGAAGCTGACATAGTTAATTGTCCCTTGTCATCTACTTTTAATAAAATACCTTTTAGTATAGGAATTGTTGTTCTTGATGTTACTGCTTTAGATACAATATTTAGTGATTTTGATAAGGTTTGTTGTTTACAAATAAATTTCATTTTTTACCTCCTGAGTGTGTTCTTTTTCTTATATTTATTTAGTAGTAGTAGTAGTAGGGGGTGTGAAGTGTGTGGATAACCTTTCTTTCCCTTAATATTTCAATAAAAATTGAAGTACAAAAAGTAAGGATAACCTGTTTTTTTTGTTAATATGCATGTTCATAAGTCACTCATTGATTTCTTTTTTCAAATTGTCAATTATCTCTTTTACAGAGGTATTTGTGGCTATTTCATTTTGGATTTTATCGCATGCATGAATAACCGTTGTATAATGTCTTCCTCCAAATAAGTTACCTATTTTGGGAAGAGAATAGTCAGTCATATCTCTACAAAGGTACATTGCAATTTGTCTCGGAAATGCTATATTATTAGTTTTTTTAGCAGATTCCATCTCTGTAACATTTATATTAAAGTGCCTACTTACTACGGTTTTGATTTTTTCTGGTCTAACACTTGTGCCACCATTTTGAATTATGTCTTTTAATATGCGTTTTGCAAAAGTTTTATCTATCTTTTCATTCATAAGAGAAGAAAAACTAATAATACGGTTAAAAGCTCCTTCAAGTTCTCTTATATTATTTTTAATTTTTTCTGCAATTAGGCAGATTACTTCATATAATGAGTCATCAACTACAATATTTGAATTCTCAGCTTTTTTTATTAAGATAGCTACTCTAGTTTCGTAATCAGCTGGTTGTAAGTCTGCGATAAGATTCCACATAAATCTGGAACGCAGTCTTTCTTCTAAATTTACTAATTTATTAGGAGCTCTATCACTAGAAATAACTATTTGCTTATTCAAATCGTATAAAGAGTTGAAAGTATGGAAAAATTCTTCTTGCATAGTATCTTTTCCTTCTAAAAACTGAATATCATCGATTAATAAAACGTCAACTTTTCTATACTTGTTTTTAAATTCCCTTGTTTTGTTTTCTGCCAGTGATTTTATAAACTCATTTGTAAACATTTCCGAGGAAACATATAATATATTTAGATTAGGGTTGTTTTCTAATAGATATATTCCTATTGCGTGCATTAGATGAGTTTTTCCTAGACCTGATCCACCGTAAATAAACAAAGGATTGTATGCTTCTGAAGGTGATTCAGCAACTGCCAAGGCTGCAGCATGTGCATATTTATTACTATTACCTACAACAAAATTGTCAAAATTATACTTAGGGTTAAATATTTTTTCTTTACCAAGAATAGGTTCAAAGGGTTGTTTCAGCCCATTTTCCTGTGATGAAACAGCTTTTGTTTTTTTGTATTCTTCTATATTTTTTATTATTACTCGGTAGTCGTCATTCAAAACAGATTTAAAGCTGGATTCTATAAGCTGCAAATATCTGCTTTTGAGTATATTAATAATAAAGTCCTCACTAGTTTCTAAGTAAGCAATTTTTAGGTTGTCATCAATAGTATTAACTTGTAATGGTTTAAACCAAGTATTGAAACTAATAGTCGTGGTATTGCTTTCGATTATCAATAATACTTCGTCCCATATTTTTTGATTATTTTTCATAGCACGTCCTTTATTTTTTTCTTATGATTTCATTGTACAAAATAAGTTATCCATATACAAGCATTAAATTAAATCTTTGCAAAATAATTCTTCTAGAAGTTATCCATAGGGTATGGATAAAACTGTGCATATCTTTTTGTTTTGCAATTTTATCGACTAAATCATGTATAAAATAAGATTATTTAAAATTGAAAGGGAAGGAAAAAACAATTAAAATATAAAAAACATTGACATGAATCAGTATAAAAAGTATAATATTAAGACATGTGTGCGTATATTGAAATTTAGATTACGTGACAAATTTTTAGTAGCAAGGAGGTTACTTGTAATGAAACAAACATATCAACCAAAAAAGAGACAAAGAATGAAGGAACATGGTTTCAGAAAAAGAATGAGTACAAAGAACGGTAGAAATGTCTTAAAGAGAAGAAGAACAAGAGGAAGAAAAAGTTTAACAGCGTAAAAGACCGTTTGCTAAGGTCTTTTTGTTTTGGACTTTAGTCTAGTTTTGTTAAATTTTAATGAAAAAAATGCTAAAAAAAGGTATATTGAGAAGAAAAAAAGATTTTTCGACTATTTATAATAGGGGAAAGTCAGTGGGAGATCGTTTTGTTGTAGTTTTTTATAAGAAAAACAATCTTTCCTATAATAGGATAGCCTTTTTAGCGAGTAAAAAGGTTGGAAATAGTGTAAAGAGAAACAGAGCTAGGAGACTGATGAAAGAGAGCATGCGCTTGATGGACAAGCAGCTTCCGCTTGGTTATGATTTTATTTTTATAGCCAGAAACACTATTTGTGATGCTAAATGTGCAGACGTAAAAAAATCGTTAGAGTCTGCAATTAGAAGAACCGGAGTATTAAAGAAATAATGAAATATCTTGGTAAATTCATTAAAAAGGTAATGATTTTAATGGTAAGAGGTTACCAACGATTTATTTCGCCTTTATTTCCACCTACTTGCAGGTTTTACCCTACCTGCTCCACATATTTTATACAAGCTCTTGAGAAGTATGGAGTTTTTAAAGGTAGTTACTTAGGAATTAAGCGAATTTTAAAGTGTCATCCCTGGAATCCAGGTGGATATGATCCTTTAAAATAATGGAGGAAATTAATGTACGGTTTTTTAGGAATAATTGCGAAACCTTTAGGCTGGCTACTAAGTTTTATTTATGACTTAGTAGGAAATTACGGTGTTACACTTTTGATAATAACAGTAATCGTAAAGATGTGTTTATATCCGCTTTATGCAAAGCAGATTAAGTCAACTAGTGCAATGTCTGGAATTCAACCTAAAATGCAAGAATTACAGAAAAAATATGCGAACGATAAAGAGACACTAAACCAAAAGATGTCAGAGCTATACAAAAAGGAAGGCTTCAGTCCAATGGGCGGATGTCTACCAATGCTTATTCAAATGCCTATTATTATGGGTTTATTTGCTTTGTTTAGAAGTCCAATGCAATATATTAGCAATGAAAATATGTTGTTTGCTATACATGAATCATTTTTATGGATTAAGGATTTGAGTCAGCCAGACTTATGGATTTTACCTATTTTGGCTGCTATTACTACATTCCTTTCATTTAATTTGTCACAACAGAGTATGAAAGGTGCAACTGGTGCAGCTGCGCAAAGTAATACAATGATGAACATAATGAAATATTTTTATCCTGTTATGATTTTATGGATGGCGAGATCATATTCGTCAGGGCTAGCACTTTATTGGTTTGGTAGTCAGTTTATTCAGATATTCTTTAACTTAAGAATGAATAAGCTTAGGAAGGCTCTTAGAGAAGAGGAAAGTAAAAAGAAGAAGAAAAAGAAGAAATAATAATCTAAGAGTGTTGGAGGAAAAAATTAATATGGATTTTTCGGAGAAATGGGGAACAGATGTAGACACTGCTGTTAATTTAGCGTTGTCGGATCTAAGACTTAATATAGAAGAAGTAGATGTTACTGTTTTGGAGGAACCATCTAGAGGATTTTTCGGTATAGGTTCAAAGCTTGCTTTGGTAAGAGTTGAAAAGAAAAAAACTCCAGTAAAGGAGCCTATTAAAAAGACGGTAGAAGTTCAGGTTGCTAAACCTGAAAAAAAGGTTGAAATCATAAAGGAAACTACTGAAGTGGTTGAACAAGAAAAAGTAGTTTTACCAGTTCAAGAGAAAAAATTTGAGAAGAAGCCTGAACCCGTTAAAAGAGTTTTTGTGGACAGACCAGTTGGTGATTTATCGCCATGTGAAGACCACGCGGCCATTTCTTTCTTGAAGGAAGTGACAGGTAAAATGGGACTTACCCTTGACATCTCTGCAAAAGAAAACGACGAGAATGTGTATGTAGATATTCAAGGAAAAGATTCAGGAACAATTATTGGCAAGAGAGGCCAAACTCTTGATGCTATTCAGTATTTGACAAGCCTTGTTGTAAACAAAGGAAACGAAAACTATGTTAGAGTAGTTGTTGATGCTGAAAATTATAGATCAAAACGTGAAATTACGCTAGAGAAACTTGCTGAGAGATTGGCTGATAAGGTTGAAAAAAGCGGAAAGAGCGTAAGACTAGAACCGATGAATCCTTACGAAAGAAAGGTAATTCATGCCACACTTCAAAATAACCCAAAGGTCAGTACGAGAAGTGAAGGCCAAGATCCATACAGAAGGGTTATAATTGAATTAAAATAATTAATTTATGGCCCGTATTTTGATGCGGGCTATTTTTCTAGAATAAACTATGGGGTAAAATATGGAAGATACAATAGCTGCGGTTGCCACTGCTTATGGAGAAGGTGGAATAGGAATAATTAGAATAAGTGGTCAAAACGCTTTGGATGTTTTAAATAAGATTTTTGTTCCGGCAACGAAAAAAGAAATTGTAAGCAGAAAAATGATATATGGAAATATTGTAGAACCTTCATCTAAGAAAATAATTGATGAAGTGCTTTGTGTTTATATGAAAGCACCCAAAACGTATACGACGGAAGATATTGTTGAAATAAATTGTCATGGAAGTATTATATCTTTGCAAAAAACACTGGAAATAGTAATACAAAATGGTGCCAGATTGGCTGAGCCAGGGGAATTTACTAAAAGAGCATTTTTAAACGGAAGGCTTGATTTATCACAAGCTGAAGCGGTTATTGATTTGATAAAGGCAAAATCAGATAAATCTTTTGACGTGGCACTTAGCCAACTTGAAGGGAAACTTTCAAAGAAAATAATGAATATACGAAAAGAAATAGTTGATATTTTAGTTAATATTACTGTAAACATAGATTATCCAGATGAGGATATTGAACAGTTGACTTATGAAAATTTACTTAGTTCCTTGAATAAAACAAAGGGGAATATTGAGGAGTTGCTTAAAACTGCCGATACCGGTAGAATAATTAAAGATGGTTTTAAAATTTCTATTATAGGTAAACCAAACGTTGGCAAATCGTCATTGATGAACAGTTTGCTAAATGAAACCCGCGCAATTGTAACGGAAATCCCAGGTACTACTAGAGATACAATCGAAGAAAATCTTAGTATTAGAGGAATACCAGTTAAACTGACTGACACTGCGGGCATAAGAGAAACTGATGATGTAATTGAAAAAATAGGAATTGAAAAAAGTAAGGAATCATTTAATAATGCCGATTTAGTGATTTTTATGGTCGACAGTAACAAAGGCATAGACAAAGAAGACCAAATAATTATTGAACATTTAGGTAATAGACCTATTATTTTGGCTGTAAACAAGATTGACCTTGAATGCAATATTGATGTAAAAAAATTAGCAGAAATAATGCCAAATGCTAAAATTATTGAAACTTCAATAGAAGAAGACACTGGCGTTGATCAAATCAAGGAAGCCATTGAAAATCTTGTTTATGGTGGAAAAGTAAAACAAAGTGAGAGCATGCTTGTGACAAACGTAAGACATAAGAATTTGTTGCAGTTGTCTAACGAATCATTATTTGATGCAATTGAAATGACGGAAAAAGGCGAAGCCTTGGAATTTGTGGAAATAGATGTAAATAGGGCATATGAACTATTAGGTGAAATTATTGGCGAAACCGTACAGGAAGATATTATTAATGAAGTGTTTTCAAGGTTTTGTTTAGGTAAATAAGGAAGGCATAATGATGGAAAAAATATTTATGGGCGAATATGATTGTATTGTTGTAGGGGCTGGACACGCTGGTTGTGAAGCTGCTCTTGCTGCGGCGAGAATGGGGAAAACTACGGCAATGTTTTCAATAAATTTGGAAGCAATTGCAATGTTGCCTTGCAATCCCTCGATTGGTGGTACGGGAAAAGGCCATTTGGTAAGAGAAATAGATGCTTTGGGCGGAGAAATGGGAAAAAATATTGATAAATCTTTTATCCAGAGCAAGATGTTAAATACTGCAAAAGGTCCGGCAGTTCATTCGCTTAGGGCACAAGCAGACAAGCATCAATACCATGTTGAAATGAAAAAGACTATTGAAAATCAAGAGAACCTTGATATGAAGCAAGGTGAAATTGTTGATTTGATTGTAGAAGAAGGAAAAGTTTGTGGTGTAATTACTATGACTCATGCTTGTTACAAGGCAAAAGCTGTAATTATTGCTACTGGTACTTTTTTGAGGGGAAAAATTTTTATAGGTGACAGTGCATTCCAAAGTGGGCCTAACGGACTAGCCCCATCAGTGGAACTTGCAGACAACCTAAAAAAACATGGCTTGAAATTGAGAAGATTTAAGACGGGAACTCCTGCTAGGGCATTAGCTCAAAGTTTGGACTATTCCAAGATGATAGAGCAGGGTGGAGACGAAAAAATAGTTCCTTTTTCTTTTATGAACGATGAGTTAGAAAAAGATCAGGTACCTTGTTGGTTGACATATACAAATGAAACTACTCACAAAGTCATTAGAGCAAATTTCCACAGGTCAGCATTATTTGGAGGACAGATTGAGGGAGTCGGACCGAGATATTGCCCTTCTATTGAAGATAAGATTAATAGATTTGCAGATAAAGAAAGACATCAACTATTTATTGAACCTGAAGGTATCGACACAAATGAAATGTATATCCAAGGAATGAGTTCTAGTTTGCCGGAAGATGTTCAACTTGCTTTTTATAAAACCATAAGTGGACTGGAAAATATTAGAATTACAAGACCGGCATATGCCATCGAATATGATTGCATAAATCCGCAAGATCTAAAAACAAGTTTAGAAAGTAGACAGATTGAAAATCTTTTTTGCGCGGGACAGTTTAATGGAAGCTCCGGATACGAAGAAGCCGCGGCGCAAGGATTGATGGCAGGAATAAATGCGGTACTGAAAATTTCTGGTAAAAATTCCCTTATACTCGACAGAAGTGAGGCTTATATTGGCGTTCTAATCGACGATTTGGTGACAAAAGGTACTAATGAACCTTACAGAATAATGACCAGCAGAGCGGAATATAGGCTGGTTTTAAGGCAAGACAACGCAGACTTGCGCTTAACGGAGAAATCTTATATGGTCGGATTGGCTTCTGAGGAGAGGTATCAGCGCTATTTACAGAAAAAGGAAAATGTTCTAAAAGAATTGCAGAGAATGAAAGAAAAAGTTTTGATGCCTAAAGAAATTAATGATTTTTTAATTAGGTACAATAGTACACCTTTGCAAAATAAAATTTCAATGGCTGAACTTTTGAAACGTCCAGAAATGACTTATGAAATTTTAGCTGAGATTGATGACGAGAGAAAAAAACTTTCTGCCCATGAAATAAATCAATTGGAAGTACAAATAAAATATCAGGGATATATTACAAAACAATTACAACAAATTGAAAAGTTTAAAAAACTTGAAAAACGACAGTTGGATCAGGACTTTAATTATTCTGATGTTGAAGGTCTAAGAATAGAAGCTATACAAAAGTTAAATCAATTGCAGCCAAATTCAGTTGGACAAGCATCGAGAATATCTGGAGTTTCACCTGCGGATATAAATGTTTTGTTAGTCTATCTGGAAAAGCAGAAGAGAAAGAATAAATAAATGAATGAATTACGAAGTGCGTTAAATCAGCTTAATATCAATTATGAAGAAGAAACTATAGAAAAATTCAACCAATACATGGAAGAAGTTTTGGAGTGGAATGAGAAAGTTAATCTTACGGCAATTACGGACAGAGTTGAGTTTGTAAAAAAGCATTACATCGACTCGATTTCGTGTGTCCAATTCGATGAGTACAAAGACGCAAAGAAAATTATTGATGTTGGAACAGGCGCTGGTTTTCCAGGTGTTCCTCTAGCATTACTTAGCTCAGACAAGGAATTCTTACTTATGGATTCGTTGAATAAGAAGATAAAAATTGTCGATGAAATCTGCCAAAAGGTTGGTATTGCTAATGTCAAGGTTTTGCATGGCAGAGCTGAAGAAGTAGCGATGAAGAAAGAATACAGAGAGCAGTTTGATATGTGCGTAGTTAGAGCAGTGGCAAACTTAACGGTGTTATCGGAATATTGCCTTCCGTTTATAAAGTTGGGAGGGTACATGCTGGCCTATAAGGGGCCGGACAGCGATAATGAAATTCAAAGTGCTAGTAAAGCTATAAAAGTTCTGGGTGGTGAGATAGTAAAGATTGAAAAGGTAAAACTCGATAACTTTTTGGTTGATCACAGAATATTATTTATTAAAAAAATAAAGGAAACTCCTGCGAAATTTCCGAGAAAAGCGGGAACTCCTACGAAAGACCCCATAAAATGATAAAATATGGGGTTTTTTGTTTGCTAAAGATTGTCTTATAGTGACTATTTAGTGTTATTATTGTCCTAGGGAATATAGTTTGGGTTCGTTAGGGGGATAAAATGATACAGAAGAAAAACGTTGAAATATCAATGGATTTGATATGCGTAAATCCAAATCAACCAAGAAAAATATTTAAGGAAGAAGAACTAAATGAATTAAAAAATTCAATCGCTGAATTTGGTGTTCTTCAACCGGTCATAGTCAAAAAAGACAAGTATGGCCTATATTTGTTAATAGCGGGAGAAAGAAGACTGAGAGCCGCAAGATTGGCGGGACTAACCAAAATACCGGCGATGATAAAGGAAACCGATGACAAGGACTCCGCTCTTATTTCATTAATTGAGAATGTTCAACGGGAAAATCTAAATTACATAGAAGAGGCCTATGCCTACAAACAGTTAATAGACGATTATGGATTAACTCAAGGTGAAGTAGCTAGAAAGGTTGGAAAACAGCAGTCTACCATATCAAACAAAATAAGAATTCTCGCGCTTCCAAAAGATATTCAAGAGCAATTGGCTGAGAATAAATTGACAGAACGTCACGCTAGAGCGCTTCTTAAATTGGTGGAGGAGTCTAGCAGAAAAAAAGTGTTACAACGAGTAATCGATAATAATCTAAATGTAAAACAAACGGAGAAGATAATCGAAGAAGTATTAAAAAAGGAAGAAGAGGAAACTCGAAAGAAAAATAAAATTAATTATATTAGTTATAAAATATATATAAACACTTTACGAAAGGCTTTCTCCCAAATTGCCGAAATGGAAAAAAATGCCAAGTTCACCCAAGACGACAAAGGTGATTATATGGAGGTAAAAATAATAATTCCAAAAAATAATGGATGTTTCACGTGAAACATCCATTATTTTTTTAAAAAAAGGTGGTAAAGAATGAGGTAATAATATATAATTGTAGTATAAAAACTAACTAATGGGGAATTGTAGGAGGAAGAGTTTTGGGTAAAGCAATAGCAATTTTTAATCAAAAAGGTGGAGTAGGAAAAACCACCACTAATATAAATCTGGGGGCAAGTCTTGCACAAAGGGGAAAGAAAATTTTGATGTTAGACATTGATCCACAAGGCAACACAACTAGTGGAGTAGGAATAGCAAAGAAAGAATTGACGGACACTATTTATGAGCTAATGGTGGAAGATAATTATGATGTAAAGAAGGCGATTCTGCCAACTAATATAAAAAACCTAGATATTATCCCAGCAAGTGTTGACCTTGCAGGAGCGGAAGTTGAACTCGTAGCACTAGAAGGTCGCGAGAGAAGACTAAAGCAAGCATTGGATCAGATAAAAGGGGACTATGACTATATATTTATTGATTGTCCACCATCGCTAGGTTTGTTAACTATCAATTCATTGACTGCAGTAGATAGCGTACTTATACCTATTCAATGTGAGTTTTATGCCCTTGAGGGAGTAAGCCAACTAGTAAGTACGATTGAACTAGTAAAAAAGAATTTCAATAAGAAGTTAGAGATCGAAGGCGTTATTTTGAGCATGTTTGATGGTAGAACTAACTTATCAGTACAAGTTGTACAAGAAGTAAAAAAATATTTTGGGAACAAGGTGTACTCCACTGTAATTCCAAGGAATATTAGACTTGCTGAAGCTCCAAGCTTTGGTATGGCAATCACTGAGTATGATCCGAAATCAAAGGGAGCAGAAGCATATAGCGATTTTGCTGAGGAATTCCTTGAATGGGAGGAAGATAAGTAATGGCTGCAACGAAGAATAGAGGCCTTGGAAGGGGACTTGACGCATTGTTTGCGGACCAAGCCCCGGTTAACAAAGGTCAGGTGGAAGAAGAAGCTATCAAAACTATTGTTACAAAATCAGGAGAAATGATAGTATACATCAATATCCACGAAATAAAACCAAATGAGAACCAACCTAGAAAAAGGTTTAATGAAGAAAAGTTAGAAGAACTAGCCAGATCCATAGAAACCCATGGGATTATTCAGCCAATCGTAGTAAGAAAGAAAAAAAATGGCTATGAGATTGTTGCTGGTGAAAGGCGATGGAGAGCTGCTAGGAAAGCGGATCTTAAGGAAATACCTTGTATTGTTAGAGAGTTTGATGATGAGCAAAATATGCTTATTGCAATTATAGAAAATATGCAAAGAGAAGACCTTAATGCAGTGGAAGAAGCTGAGGGTTTGCATCAAATGATTGCAACATATGGGCTTACACAAGAACAAGTTTCTATAAGCGTTGGAAAAAGCAGACCATATATAACTAATTCCCTTAGACTTCTTAAATTACCAGAAGAAATAAGAGAAAAGTTAGCAGATGGAGATCTAACAGCAGGACATGCCAGAGCCCTTATTAATATTGAAGATAGTAAAGTACAAAGACAAATTTGTGAAAGAATCATAAAAGAAGGCTTGTCCGTTAGAGAAACAGAGAAATTGGCTTCCACTGACGGAAAAACTATGAAAAAACATCCTGTAAAGAAAGTCAAGAATGCTGACACCCAGAGAGTTGAATATGAGTTAAAAGAAGCTCTCGGGACAAAAATAAATATCAATCAAAATGGTAAAAAAGGCAAAATTGAGATTGAATATTACAGCAATGATGAGTTAGAGAGATTGATAGAACTGTTGAAATCACTAAGATAAGGGAGAATGTTTCACATGAAACTATTAGTATTATTGTTAGTCACATGGAATATAATCACGTTTATAATAATGGGATTAGATAAATATAAGGCGGTTCATGACAAGAGTAGGATAAGTGAAAAAGCTCTCTTGCTCAATGCCCTTGCAATGGGCGCAGTGGGAGAAATCATTGGGGCATTTGTATTTCATCACAAAACAAAGAAACTGAAATTCCAAGTTTTCTTACCAATTGCCCTAATACTAAATGGACTTGTAGTCTATGGACTAATTTATTTTGAAATTGTTTAAATGAATGCCTTAGGGCATTCTTTTTTTAAGGAGAAAGAATGGATTTTAATCAACGACTGATTGTTTTACTAAAAGAGTGTATTGAAGAACTAAACAAAATCAATATCCCTATTTCAAAAAACATACATCAAATAGTACCAAACAATCGGGCAAAAAGTAGATTTGGATGTTGCATAAAGAAAAAGCAATCATTTGGTGGGGAGTTTTTTAATATTGAAATTTCAACGGTATTGGAAAATAGTTCGGATAAAGAAATAAAAGAAATAATTATTCATGAACTTCTACATACCTGTAAAGGATGTCTTAATCATGGCGACAGATGGAAAAAACTGTCAGAAAGTGTCAACTATTTGTTAGGTTATAGTGTTAAAACAACTAGCAGCTATTCAAAACTAAATTTGGACACGCCAGAATCAAAAGAAACCTATAAATATAAAATTACCTGTAAGAACTGTGGAAATACAGTGTTGCGTAAAAGGAAAACAAAAGTGTTAGATCATATTTCAAATTACAGATGTATAAAGTGTGGTGGGCCACTGGAGGTAAGTGAATATGAAGACCATATTTAAATACGACATAAATCTTGGGCTCCTTAGCATCGTAGAAGAAGATAATAAAATCGTTAGGGTTACCCTGTCAGATATAAATGATGTTACTATCCGCAATGAAGAAACCGCACTAATACGACAGACATATTCAGAAATAATGGAATATCTTCAGGGTAAAAGAAAAACTTTTGACATTCCATTGCAACTTCATGGGACAGAATTCCAGTTAAAAGTGTGGGAGGAGTTAAAAAATATTCCATACGGAGAAACGATTTCATATAAGGAGCTTGCAAGGAGAGTGGGATCCCCAAAGGGATGCAGAGCAGTAGGACAGGCTAACAACAAGAATCCAATACCTATTATCATTCCATGTCACAGAGTAATTGGCGAAAATGGTAAACTTGTGGGATATAATGGGGGCGTTGAGATAAAACAATTCCTTTTGGAATTAGAAC
>JAVXAG010000009.1:1723-26324 GCA_036660615.1 Anaerovoracaceae bacterium | reverse complement strand
CACGTTTTGACACACTGCTAAAAATATCACGAGGAATTTCTAAAACATATATTCCATATGGGGCTTAAAGAAGAATAACATTACATATTACATTTTCTCTGGCGCAGCCATTCCCAGCAACCCAAGTCCATTTTTAAGAGCAACCTTAGCTGCCATAACCAATGCAACCTTTGCCACTTTTTCTTCTTCATTGTCCACTAGTATATGCTCATCGTGATAAAATCTATTAAAACTTTGGGCAATATCTACAATATTCCTTGTAAGAATAGAAGGTTCATACTTTTCACCAGCTTCTATAATTACCTCTGGGAATTTATATAATAATTTAGCTAAATCATACCCACTGTCAGTACAGATGTATTTGTATTCAATGTTGTTTAACGATGCCGCTTTTGCAACAATATCATCACCGGCTTTTCTTAAAATACTAGAAGCCCTTGCGTGAGTGTACTGTACATATGGTCCAGTTTCCCCGTCAAAGTTAAGAACTTTATCCCATGAGAATACATAGTCCTTGATTCTGCTGTTAGAAAGCTCTTGGAAAACAACTGCTCCAATACCTACTTGTTTTGCAGTTTCATCAATATTATCCGTATTAACATTCTTTTCTCTAATTACTTCCCTAGTTTGTTCAACAGCTTTGTTCAGTACGTCCTCAAGGAATACAACCCTGCCATGTCTTGATGACATAGTGCCGTCTTCTAAACTTACTAGACCGAATGGAATGTGAACACAGTCCTTTGCCCATTCATAACCTAACAATTCAACAATTTTAATCCATTGTTGGAAGTGAAGATTTTGTTGTGAAGCCACAACATATATATTCTTATAGAAATTGTAATGCTCTTTTCTGTAAACTGCAGCCGCAATGTCTCTGGTAATATATAGAGTTGAACCGTCGGATTTAGTAATAAGAGCAGGTGACATACCATATTCCTCTAAGTCTACAATATTTGCACCTTCTGATTCCTTAAGAAGATTTTTGTCTTTTAATTCCTGTACGAATCTTGGCATTTTATCCGAATAGAAACTTTCACCAGCATAAGAGTCAAAAGAGATTCCAAGCATATCATATACCCTATTGAATTCCTTTAAACTTTCTTCTCTGAACCACTTCCAAATTGCTATTTCTTCCTCTTCGCCTTGTTCAAGCTTAGTAAATATTTTTCTAGCTTCATCGTCTAATTCTGGATGGTTTTCTACTTCAACATGGAACTTTGTATAGTATCCAAGCAAAGTCTTAATTGGATCATTTATTACATCTTCCTTGTTTCCCCAATGTCTGTATGCACAGATCATCTTGCCAAACTGTGTTCCGTAATCGCCTAAGTGATTTATCCTTACAGTTTCGTAGCCTAAAGCATCATATATCTTGTAAATTGAGTTACCAATTACTGTACTTCTAATATGTCCAATGTGGAAAGGTTTAGCAATGTTAGGTGATGAATATTCCACGATTACCTTTTTACCTTTTCCTAGTTCACTTCTTCCAAAGTTTTCATTCTTCGATACTGCCTCTTCAACAATATCCTTAACAAATTCTTCTTTTGAAACAAACATATTTACATAAGCATTTACCGAAACAACCTTTTCAAAGATATTGTTTTCGTCAAGTTTCTCCGCAATATTCTTAGCAATTAGCGGTGGCGCCTTTCTAAGTGTTTTTGCTAATTTAAAACAAGGAAAAGCATAATCCCCCATCTTTGTATCCGTAGGTACTTCTATCATTCCCTGAATTTCTAGAACACTTAGACCTTCTACTTCTTCTGCTAACAATTTAGCAATTTCTTCTTTAAAATTTACCATTGTTTATCTCCTTATCTGTAATAACTTTGATACCATTTTCTTTTAATAATTTTGCAAAGTATCCATCACCTTGGATCAATACATTGCCGAATGTTCCGTCATAAATCTGACCACTTCCACAGGAGGGACTGTTTGCCTTTAGGATTGCACCCTCTATTATCTCACCTGCTTCTTTTGAAGCGTAAATAGCCTGTTCAAAAGAAAGCTTCGCTCCTCTTTCAAATGCTTCCGTTACGTCTTTTCCATTCTTGTCTATCACCTTGCCACAAACAATTTCTGCAGGTGGCCTTGGCGTAGGTAATCCACTGATACCTTCTGGACATACTGGAACATAACTGTGACTTTTGCAAAATTCTACAACATCATCATTATAGTTATTTCCGCCACTATACTTACAGTTATTTCCAAGCAAACATCCACTAATCAAATACATTATCTTACTCCGTTTTAATTTTTACTATGGTTACGCCTTCTCCACCTTCATTGTATCCTCCTTTTCTAAAAGATTCTACATGTTTATGGCTTTTAAATAAATCTCGCAATCCATTCTTTAGAACCCCTTCGCCTCTGCCATGAATTACAGTAACTTGTTTTAGCCCTGCAATATAGGCATCATCTAGGTATTTGTCAACATCCATAACTGCATTGTCTAGGCTCTCACCTTGGACGTTTATAGAAATGGAAACGTTTTGTGCTTTATATTTGTACATTGTACCATACTTGGAGCCTTTTGAACCTACAGATTTTTTCTTTCCTTCAGTAATTAACATTAGATCTTCGATGTTGACATTGACTTTCATTATGCCAATCTTCACCATCAAGTCGCCCTTGTCATCTGGCAAAGTGAGAATTTCTCCGTTTTGTCCAAGAGATAACAACTTTATTCTATCGCCAATCTTCAATTTATCTACATTGACAGGATTACTGTTAACCTCTTTTATAATTCGCTCCGAATACTTGTTTTCTTTATCCCTAAGCTTCTTCTTTGTCTGATCAAACTGCTTGTTTCTCTCGCCCATACTCTCTAACCTGTTAAGCTCTTTGAGTTCCTTCTGGACTTCCACTGCAGTTTCTCTTGCCTCTTTTATTATATCACGAGCTTCTTCTTTTGCATCACTTATAAGTTGCCGCTGTTGTTTCTCAAGACTGGCAATTTTTCTTTCAACTTCTTCCTGCTTCTTTTTCATGGCAAGATTGATTATTATTGCTTCATCTCTTTCTTCTTCAGCCCGCTTTTTATCAGCCTCTATGACATTTAACACTTCTTCAAACTGTATATCTCCCCGCTCTATCAAAAGTCCAGCTCTGTCAATAATTGAAGATGGTAATCCCAGTTTCCTTGAAATTTCAAAGGCGTTGGATTTACCTGGTATGCCGATAGAAAGTCTATATGTTGGGCTCAATGTTTTTACATCAAACTCCATAGATGCGTTTTCCACACCTTCTGTTGAAAGTGCATACTTTTTTATTTCATTGTAATGTGTTGTCGCTATGGTTGTCGCCTGATGTCCATACAAATCTTCAAGAATTGATATAGCTAAGGCTGCTCCCTCAGTAGGGTCCGTCCCCGCTCCCAGTTCATCTAGCAAGACAAGTGAGTTTACATCTGTGTTCTGAACTATCTCAACAATATTTTTCATGTGAGAAGAAAATGTACTAAGACTTTGCTCAATACTTTGCTCGTCTCCTATGTCTGCAAATATATTTTCATAAATAGGCATTTGACTTAATGACGATGCCGGAATGTGAAGTCCAGTCTGTGTCATCATTGCCAAAAGTCCTATAGTTTTCAATGTTACGGTTTTTCCTCCTGTATTTGGCCCAGTGACCACAAGAGTTCTATACCTTTTTCCAACGGATACGGTAATCGGAACTACTTTTTTCCCATCAATTAATGGGTGCCGTCCCTCTATAATCTCAAGATATCCATTTTCATTTATTGTTGGTTCTTCCCCCGACATTTTACAAGACAATTTACCCTTTGCTTGTATGCAATCAAGCTCTACAAGAAGCTTTTGGTTGTTTACCATATCGTGGTAATGTTCTGCAACATTGCCTGATAGTTCAGCCAAAATACGATCTATCTCCGCTTTCTCGGCAAGTTCTAGCTGCCTTAACTCATTGTTTAGATTGACAATTACCTGTGGTTCAACAAATAACGTTGCACCTGTAGCTGATTGATCATGAACAATTCCCGGAAACTTCGTCTTATGCTCCATTTTAACTGGTATTACATATCTGCCGTCCCTCATTGTAACAATAGCATCTTGAAGATATGTCTTGTTGTCCGATGAACTCAAAATCTGGTTCATCCTATTTTTTATTGCCTCGTTTTGTCTTATTATTCCTCGCCTAATGTCTTTTAATTCTGATGAAGCATTATCTGCCATTTCATCTTCTGACAAAATGCACCTGTCAATATTGTCCTCAAGCTGTGGAAGGGTTACAATCAATTCCACCATAGACATTATCGTTGGTAGTGGTGGTAAGTCTGCCTTTAAAAAAGATACTACTCTTCTAGCGATAGACAAGTTATAGTGAACTTGCAGCAGCTGTTTCATAGTCAAAGTTCCACCTTTTCTAGCTAGGTTTAGACACCCATTTATGTCATAAAACCCACCAATTGGCAGTGGCCCTTTATGGACAATAAGGTCAACTGCTTCCGTAGTTGACCTTAGTTCATCTTTAATTGTATGCACATCAGTATAAGGCTTAAGCTCAGAGATGATGTTTTTTGCCATTTCTGAGCCTGCCTGTTCAGCAAGCATCTCTATTATTTTATTATATTCCAAAACGCCTAGTGCCTTTTTATTCATACTAATCCTTTACATTTATCTATTATTTTTTAGCTTCTCTATTTCATTTTTTAGTTTTATATTCTCCATCTGCAGTTCGAAGAAAGAGTTTTCGTACTCACTACATTGATCTTTTAGTTCCTTGAATCTGTCATCACTCTCTTTTTTCTGAGTTTTCATATCCAAAACACTATCTTTGTAATGAATAAAGTTTTTCTTTGCATCTTCCCACATTTTCAAATAGTACTTCGAGTCATTTTCTAATTGCACTTTTGTTACTTTTAAGTTTTCTACCTGTTCAAGTGCCTCAAAATATTCCTCGGCAATGTTAATGGAAGAAAGTATTGCTATTTTTCCAGCCCCACCATCATTGCACACTCTACCGATTAGTTTCATCTTGCTATCGACATACTGTGCAATTTTTTCAATATCTTCTTTGGACTTTTCTCCAGCTATGATATATTCCTGACCAAAAATCTTTACACTTACTTTATTTGTCTCCATAATTCACTCCTTATATTTCACGTAAATTAGCATTTACTTTTTCTTTCAATGCCTCCAATACATTATTGTGAACCTTTGCAACATCTTCCTCTGTCAAAGTCTTGTCATTATGTCTATACGTTAGAGTAAAGGCAACACTTTTCTTGCCGTCCTCAACTTGCTTGCCCTTATAAACATCAAATAGCTTTACTTCTCTAAGAATTTCTGATGCCGCTTCTTTAATTACTTTTTCTATTTCTCCAACAGATACACTGTCATCTACAAGCAACGCAATATCCCTTGATGTTGATGGATATTTTGGCAACTGTGAATAAGAAATTGTAGTATCGGAAAGTTCATTTACTACATTAAACATTAATTCACAGCAGTAACATTCTGTTCCAATTCCATATTTCTTTGTAACCTCAGGATGTACTTCTCCCATGATTCCAAGTTCAATTTCTTCTCCAGCTTTGCTTGCTACAATTCTAGCACATCTTCCTGGGTGATACACTCCATATTCTGTCTCTGCAACAAATTGTAAGTCTTCAATTCCAAGTCTTGCCAGTAGTTCAACAACTATTCCCTTTAGAGTAAAGAAGCTTTCACCTTTCCCATAAAGACCAATACACATTGAATCCTGCTCATCAGGTAAACTGTCTGCACTGATGTAATTTTTCAAGAAAGTGTTTCCAATTTCAAATGCTTTTACTCTGTCTATATTTCTGGAGTAGTTTCTTCCAAGAACCTCCATCATATTTGGAGTAAGGATTGTTCTCATTACAGAGTTTTCCTCTCCTAATGGATTGATTATTTCAACAAAAGCTCTTTCCCAAGAATCTTCTGCAATTCTTACATTGTCTACACCCTTTGGACTAACAAATGAATATGTCTGAATCTCATTAGCGCCCATTCCGCACATTGTGTTTCTTGCAAGGTCTCTTAGGGAACGCTCCTTTGACTGACCTGACTCATTGTTACCTCTTGGTAAAGTAACCGGCATCTTGTCATATCCATACATTCTGGCTACTTCTTCAACAAAGTCGATTTCCTCTACTAAATCCTGTCTAATAGTTGGCGGAGTAACAGTCATTACATCTCCAATACCTTTGACTTTCATTTCAAGGCTTTCAAATACATCTACCATAAACTTTCTAGGTACATCAATACCAAGAACATGGTTTACTCTGCTAACTCTCACTTCTACAGGTTTTGCCTTTTCAACGTTTTTGTAAACGTCCACTGATCCACCTACAACTGTGCCTGCATTAAGCATTTCAACTAATTTGCAAACTCTGTCAGCTGCTGCCTCGCATAAGTTAGGATCAATTCCTTTTTCATATCTTCCAGAAGCTTCAGTTCTCAAAGTCAATTTCTTTGATGTCGCCCTTATGCTATCTCCATTGAAGTTAGCCGATTCTATTACGATTGTACTTGTATCGTCAAGTATTTCTGAATTTAGTCCACCCATAACACCTGCAATTGCAACGGCTTTTTCTCCGTCGTTTATCATCAACATATCTTCCGTCAAAGTTCTTTCAACCTGATCAAGGCTAGTAAACTTTTCGCCTTCCTTGGCTGTGTCGACTATAATTTTATTTCCTGCAATACTTCTAATATCAAAAGCGTGTAAAGGTTGACCATATTCAAGCATTACGTAGTTTGTAATGTCAACGATGTTGTTTATAGGTCTCATACCTGCGTGTATCAATCTCTTTTGTAACCACCATGGTGATTGCTCAATTTTGACATCTTTGATAATTCTTGCTGTATATCTTTTACATAAATCCGATTTGACTTCTACTTCAATGTATTCTTTTGCATCGCCCTTGCCATGAGCAATTTCCAAATCAGGATATTTTAGTTCTGTGCCAAAAGTAGCAGCGGCTTCTCTAGCCATTCCTATCATAGATAGGCAGTCTGCTCTGTTTGGTGTGATTTCAAAATCAACTACGGAGTCTTTTAAGCCAAGGGCTGTTACAAGGTCTTGACCTAGTTGATATTCGCCTTCAAGAATCCATATTCCATCTTTGTGAACAATTGGCACTACTTTATCATCGAAACCAAGTTCACTGGCTGAGCAAAGCATTCCATTTGATTCTACTCCTCTTAGCTGGCCTTTTGAGATAGTTACGCCACCCTCTTGTTTTGGTTGGCCATGAAGAGGCCCTGGGATTACACTTCCGTCAACTGCAACTGGAACATAAGCTCCCTCAAAGACATTTGTAGCACCTGTAACGATTTGGCAAAGCTGTCCTGTGCCAAAGTCAAGTTGGCAAATTACCAGTTTGTCCGCATCTGGATGCTTTTCTATCTTTACAATCTTACCCACCTTAACATTGTGGATATCTTCTCCTAAATTTTCACATGTTTCTATATTTGAACCCGACATAATCATTCTGTCACAGAATTCAACTGTGTCCACATTTACATCTGTATATTCTTTTAACCATTCTATTGAAACTAACATCTGGCACCTCCTATTTGAATTGATTGATGAATCGCATATCGTTTTCGTACATCAATCTTATATCGTCAATTCCGTATCTAAGCATAGCAATTCTTTCAACACCCATGCCAAATGCAAAACCTGTATACTTTTCTGTATCAATTTTGCCAACTTTTAACACATGTGGATGAACCATTCCGCATCCTAATATTTCTATCCATCCGCTGCCCTTACATACTCTACATCCTTTTCCTCCGCACTTGAAGCACGAAACGTCCATCTCTGCTGATGGCTCTGTAAATGGGAAGTGATGAGGTCTAAATTTTGTCTTTACTTCTGAACCAAACATTTGCTTAGCAAAGCTGTCAAGAACACCTTTTAGATCCGCCATAGTAATTCCCTCATCTACTACTAGTCCCTCAACTTGGTGGAACATAGGTGAATGGGTTGCATCTGGTGTATCGCATCTAAAACATCTTCCTGGTGACAAGATTCTTATTGGTGGTTTTTCTTTCAATAAAGTCCTTATCTGTACTGGTGATGTCTGTGTTCTAAGAAGTGTATCCGGTGTGATGTAGAAAGTATCAGTGTAATCCCTTGCCGGATGATTTGGGCCAGCATTTAGGGCATCAAAGTTATTGAATACCGTTTCAACTTCTGGTCCTTCTTCAATAAAGAATCCCATTGACTTAAAAACTCTGGATATTTCTTCTATAGTCACTGTAAGTGGATGCTTTGCGCCTAAAACTACTGTTTCGCCTGGCTCAGTTACATCTATTTTCTCTGCCTTAAACTTTGCTTCTCTTACTTCTTCTTTTATGGCATCAAATTTTTCTGTCAGCATATTTTCTATGTCTGCTCTAACCTGATTAGCTGCCATTCCCAAAGCTTTTCTATCATCTGGAGAAAGTTTCCCCATTGAACGTAAAATTTCTGTAAGCTGTCCTTTTTTCCCTAAGACCTTTACTCTTATGTCTTCTGTTTCTGCAATAGTAGAAGCTTTGCCTAATTGTTTCTTCGCTTCTTCCAATATTGTATTTAATTGAGTTTGCATTAATTTAACCTCTCTAACATTATAATTTAACTATTTGCATCTCATAGCTTCATACATAAGTATGCCTGCCGCAACAGATGCATTTAATGATTCTATATTACCTTCCATAGGTATCTTCACTTTTATGTCCGCCTTTTGGATTAATTCTTCTGAGATTCCGTTGCCTTCGTTTCCAATGACAAGGGCAATCCCTTTGGATAAATCTTGGTCATAATAAAAGTTGTCGGTGTCAAAAGCTGTGGCTACTAGTCTTTTGTTTAAGTCAGTAACTAGCTGGAGCAATTCCCTATTATCCTCGACTAAAATAATAGGGATCCTAAAGACTGAACCAGTGGCCGCCCTAACAACTTTGGGGGAGAATACATCTCCAGTTCCCTTTATAGTTATCACTGCCAAGTACCCAGCCGCATCAGCCGTTCTAATAATCGTGCCGATGTTTCCCGGATCTTGCAATCTATCAAGAATCACAATGTTATCTTCTAACTTATTCTTTGTCTTTACACTTTCTATGTCAACTGGGGGTTTTTCAACAATAGCTAATATCCCTTGGCTAGTTTCTGTCTGTGCCAAAGTATTAAATAGCTTTTCTGGCATAGTATATTCATCGATTTGTGATACTCCATTAACATTAAATGTCGTACCCTCTCTAAATATTATGCAATCTATCTTCGCCCCACATTTTATGGCTTCGTCAATAAGATTTTCACCCTCGATGATATATCGGTTTTCTCTATCTCTATACTTCTTTGCCGATAATTGAGTGCATAGCTTATATATTCTGTTTTGAGTTGATGTTATTTCTTTTCTCATATCTCTCTCAATACTAATCACTGAAAAAGCCGGCATTAATTAACCGGCTTTAAAATTGCTTAATTTTCTATCTTAAAAAATCTGGAATGTCAAATTTTGAATCCATCTGATCTTCATTTTCTGTCTCACTGAAAATATCTGTCAAATCAACTTCTCTTCCAGTCAGTCCATCTTCTGTAACTACTGGAATTCCTGATTCTAATTTTTCACCATAGTTTATTGGACTTCCATCTAAGCCTTCACCAAAGCCTGTTGCAATAACAGTAATTGCAATTTCTTCATTCATTTCTTCGCTTACTGCCGCACCAAATATTAGAATTGCTTCTCTATCTGCTTTCTCTTCTACTAGGCTTGCGATTTCGTTTACTTCTAACATGCCAAGGTCATATCCACCGGAGACATAAAGTAAAATTGCCTTTGCACCAGCAATCGTAGTCTCAAGCAATGGACTTTCCACCGCACTTTTAACTGCTTGGCTAGCTCTGCCTTCGCCACTTCCATGGCCGACTCCCATATGTGCAATACCTCTGTCTGTCATAACTGACTTAACATCGGCAAAGTCCACGTTTATCAATGCAAAATCTGAAATCAAATCAGATATACCTTGTACACCTTGTTTTAGAACATCATCAGCCATATCAAAAGCTTCCAGCATAGATGTATTCTTTTCACAGTTTTGTAGAAGTTTGTCGTTTGGAACGATTACAAGTGAATCTACATACTTTTTCAGGAAATCAATTCCCAACTCGGCTTGATCTCTTCTCTTTTTGCCTTCAAATGAAAAAGGTTTTGTAACTACGCCGACAGTTAATATTCCTAAATCTTTGGCTGACTTAGCAATTATAGGTGCTGCACCTGTTCCAGTACCGCCTCCCATACCTGCTGTAATAAATACCATATCGGCACCTTCTAAAAGTCCTGTTATTTCATCAAGAGTTTCTTCTGCTGCCCTCTGCCCTACTTCCGGATTGGCTCCTGCGCCTAATCCTCTAGTTAATTTTTCACCGATTTGAATTTTCAACTCAGCGTTGCATCTATTTAAAGCTTGTTTATCCGTATTAATTGCGATAAAAGTTACACCTCTAAGGTTTGCTTCCATCATTCTATTCACTGCGTTACATCCGCCACCACCAACTCCAATGACCTTTATGACTGCAGAGTTATCTTGAACACTATCAAATTGCAACATAATTGATTGCCTCTCTTTCCTCCCATAATATAACTTATTTTATCATATAACTAGTAACTTTGCACTAGTTTTTTAATCTAAATCCGGTGAAAATGAAACATAATTATCACTTCCCAAGGTAATTGTTCCACGTTTTGTTTCACTTTTAAATAATTTGTTCAAAACTTTCTGTAAATCTCCGTTCTCTATGGACATCAAAACCTGTTTGGGCGTGCCTTTACAAATCAACATGTCATAAATATATGCTTTTATAAGTACCTTGGAAATCTCTATTTTTTTGAAATACAAATTTCCATTCTCCATTGCCGTCAACATTTTCAAAGTGTTTCCTAGTGCAACTTTTTCTTCGGCTTCTACAGGTTGTCCCTCTACTAACTTGCTAATAGTCAGTCCCTTTAGCAATGTCAATTTAGGCTCTACGTCAGTCTTTCTCAAAACCACCCCGTTGGTGTCGATAACAACATATTTATCTCCGTACACTATGGCCGCTACTTGGGCTCTTTCGGCAACGTCGATAATCAGTACATTAGGGAATTTACGCTTTACTTGAACTTTTTCAAAGTAGGGGTTTCCCTCTAATCTACCGATGATTTCCGATTTGTTAACCTCCCAAAAGATGTTACCACCAACTTTGGCATTGGCCATATTTATAATTTCCTCCGACTTGTAGTAATGATTATTTTCTACTTTGATTTCTGTTACATCAAAAAACGACGAAGAGACAAAGAAACCTAATCCAACGCATACTACAATAAAAACTAGAAATCTAACTAGATAATGTTTCTTTTTTCTCTTCTTTCTCGTTCTTTTTATGTATGCCATTTCATCTTTGCTTATTTCATCCTGATAAAATTCATCTTTAGTCTGATATTCGCTCAATTTTGCCTCCTAGTTTTTTTAGGTTTTTATCAATATCTTCGTATCCTCTACATATATGCTGTATTCCACATATGTTGGTTTCTCCTTCTGCCATAAGCCCTGCAATAATCAGCGCAGCGCCACCTCGTAAATCTTTTGATTCTACATTTTCTCCATGCAAAAAATCTACTCCATTTATTATAGCATTTTTTTGTGAAATTTCAATGTCTCCGCCCATTTTATTTATTTCTATTCCATGAGCAAATCTATTTTCAAAGATTGTCTCCGTAATTACGCTCTTGCCCTTGGCAACTGAACACAAACTCATCAGTTGTGGCTGGCAATCTGTAGGGTATTGTGAGTATGGCCCAGTAGTAATTTGTCCACAGGATTTTAACTTTTCTGGACCTTGTAATACAATTTTATTCTCTGTTTTAATTATTTTACATCCCATCTTTTCCAATGCCGTAGTCACTGGCATAAGATATCTTGGATTTATGTGATTGACTTCCAAACACCCCTTTGTACCAGCAGCAGCCATTAGATATGTAGCCGCCTCAATTCTATCACCCATTATATCATAATCTGCACTATAAAGGTTAGCTGTTCCAACTATGTAAATAGTACCAGTTCCTGCTCCAATTATTTGCGCTCCACATTTATTTAAGAATTGAACCAAATCAACAATTTCCGGTTCTTTTGCACAATTTTTTATTGTAACAATCCCGTTCATATGAATAGATGCTAGAATTATATTTTCTGTAGCTCCAACGCTAGGAAATGGAAGGGTTATGATTCCTGGATTCAAATGCTCCTTTTTAAAATTAATAGATTCATCGTCTCCTATCATCTTGTAACCTAGCTGTTCAAGGGCTGTAATGTGAATATCTATAGGTCTTTTGCCTATTTTACATCCCCCTGGTTTACAAATCGAAGCCTCACCACATCTTGAAAGAAGTGCACCCATTAAAAAAACCGATGATCTCATTTCTTTCATAAGCTTCGTCGGAACTTTGTAGCTGTCAACCTTGGTTGAATCTACTGTTACTGTACTGCCATCTTTTATTATTGTGGCACCTAGTTCTTTCAAGATACAATACATACTTGAAAGGTCAGATATATTGGGGCAATTTGATAAGTGATGGATCCCTGGTACTGCAATAGTTGCCGCAAAAATTGGCAATGCTGCATTTTTGGCCCCTTTGGCACTATATGTACCCTCTATTGGTGATCCTCCTTGTATATGATAACTTTCCAAAAAAACACCTCCGAAACATATTCTATAATATGCCGAAGGCGCTTAATTGTTACTTCTTAGCTAGTCACTATATTTTCGTATATTATATTCGTAGCATTTTCAGGCGCACAACTTTTGCTAGCTACCATCATTTCTTTTACTATTTGAGGATTATGCTTAAGCCTTAGAACCTCTTCAATTAAATTTTCAGATGTCAAATCCTTTTCCTCAATTAGAATTGCTCCACCTTTATCTGCAATCGCTTTTGCATTATAAAATTGGTGGTTTCCTGTGACATTTGGTGACGGAATAAGAATTGCTGCCTTACCACATACTGTAGTTTCTGCCACTGATAAAGCTCCCGATCTGCTTATTATCAAATCCGATGCTCCCAAATAATTTTCCATATCATTTATGTATGAAATTATTCTAATATTATCTTTTAGCTTAATTTTTTTAAATTTAACTTTATCATTAATTTCCTCGTAATATTGACTACCCGTTCCAAAGATAAAGACTATGTCCCTTTGGCCGTTTACAGCCTCCATCAAATCAAAAGCCACATCGTTGAGTTTCTCCGCTCCTTGACTTCCTCCAAAGGAAAAAACCACAAAAGCATCTTTCTTGATTTTCAACTTTGCTCTTGCCTCTTCTGTAGTTATATTAAAAAATCTTTTTCTAACTGGATTGCCTGCATTTACGTGTTTTTCAGGTTCTTTAAAATATTGACTGGCATCTGGGAACCCTAAGAAAACCTTTGATACATATTTTTCCAGCATCTTATTAGCAACCCCTGGAAATGCATTCTGTTCGTGCAAATATGTCTTTGCCCCATATCTTTTTCCTGCAATCATTACAGGAACGCAAACGAACCCGCCTGTTCCTATTACAACATCTGGCTTAAACTTCTTCATTATTTTTAGTGACTGTCTAACGCCTTTTAGTACATTGTATCCTGTATCAAATATTTTCAGCGCATTTCCTCTATCCAGCCATTTGGCGGACACCAATTCCATAGGGTATCCAGTTTTGGGAACAATGTCCTTCTCAAGCCCTATTTCATTTCCTATATAAAGAATCTGTGACTCTGGTGATCTCTCTTTTATTTTGTCTGCAATGGCTATTGCTGGATAAATATGTCCACCTGAGCCACCACCTGTAACGATTACTTTCATATTGATCTCCTCTAATTATACGGGTGATTTTTTTGAAATATTTAATAAAATGCCCATTGAACCCATAAATAACATTAGAGCATTTCCTCCATAACTTATAAATGGTAATGTTATACCTGTTGGTGGCATGGAAGATGTTACGACTGCAATGTTAATTATCACTTGCAATCCCAGCATTATTGTAATTCCTCCTGCCATAAGCATGCCAAATCTATCAGGTGCATTCATGCAGATATGGAAACACCTCCATATGAGAACTGCATATGCCACAAATATTACCAATAGTCCAATAAATCCTAATTCCTCACCAATTATTGCAAGGATAAAGTCATTTTGTGGCTCTGGCAAATACAAGTTTTTTTGTATGCTCTTCCCTAATCCTAATCCAAATAGTCCACCTGTGCCAAGGGCAAGAAGTGATTGTACTACTTGGTATCCATCTCCTAAAGAATCTGCAAATGGGTCAAGAAAACTAGTCATACGTTTTAGCCTATAACCATCTTGGACTAGTGCAATAAATGCTACACCTCCAAGTGCGCCGATTCCAAAAATATATCTCCACTGTAATCCTGCCAAAAACATTATACCGACTATAATTCCACAGACTGTAATTGCAGTAGATAGATTAGGTTGCATAATAATCAATCCACCATATATGCCGGCTATGATCATCAGTGGCAGTATCCCTCGTGTAAATGACAATATTTTTTTTGGATCACTTGCTAGAAATGATGCAGTAAATATAATAGCTGCAATCTTTGCTATTTCGCCCGGCATTATTCTTGTAATGCCTACATCTAACCAACGAGTAGCATTGTTTACTTCTACACCAAGTGGTGTAAATAACAAGGCCAGCAATACAAAACTGCCCAACAGAATTACTATGGATAGTCTTTTATACACGTGATAATCCAAAATACTCAAAATAAACATAAGTACAAATCCAATTATTGCATAAGTACCTTGTTGTTTCAAATATGAGTATGGATTTCCATCAGCATTTATTGCATTGTAATAACTCGCACTAAATATCATTACAACCCCAAAGATTACGAAACCCGTAACCATAAGTACGATTAAAAAATCGCCTGGTTTAATTTTATGTTTTTGGTTTGCCGCTCTGCTTCCCATTTAGTTCTCCAACCTACTTACACAATTTTTAAAGTGTTCTCCTCGTTGTTCAAAATTATCATACATATCCCAACTAGCGCATGCAGGCGATAATAAAATCGTATCCCCCGGTTTTGCTAATTCGAAAGATTTTTTAACACATTCGTCCATGTCTTTAGCAAATACATAGTCACTAAATCCATTTTCTTCTGCTGCCTTACCGATTATCTCTGCATCTCTGCCTAGAAGAATCAGCTTCTTGACTCTTCCCTCAAATCCTTTAATAAAGTCATCGAAAGATTGAGATTTTCCATCGCCGCCAGCAATTAGTATTATGTCCTTTTTTATGGCTTTTATTGCCGTTAACGAGGCATCTATGTTAGTTCCTTTTGAGTCATTGTAGAATTTTACTCCGTCAATTTCCCCACAGTACTCTATTCTATGCTCTACACCACCGAACTTTCTCAGTGTTTCCCCAATAACCTTTGGTTCAACACCGGCAAAATACGAAATTGCTGCAGCCGCTAGTGCATTTTCTAGGTTATGATCACCAATTATCTGTAATTCTTCAACACCACATATATTTATGATGTCGCCTTTTTGATTCTTTATTACAATATTCTTATCTTCAACGAAAGCACCAAATGGCAATTTCTTTTTTCTGCTAAAAGGTACAATAGTTGCTTGGCATCCCTTTGAAAGTCTATAGCAATCTTTATCGTCGTAGTTTATTACCAAATAACCGTCACTCTTCTGGTTGGCAAATATCTTTGCTTTTGCTTCCCCATAGGCTTTCATAGTGTGATGTCTATTCAAATGATCCGGTGTAAGGTTTAGTATTGCCGAAACTACTGGCTTAAAATACTTTGTCGTTTCTAGTTGGAAACTACTGGTTTCAGTTACCAGCCAGTCATCTTCAGTAGCACCGATGGAAGCCGAAATAACGGCAACTCCAATGTTACCTACTACGTATGTCTTTCTTCTAGCTCTTTCAAAGATTTCTCCTACTAAAGTTGTCGTAGTTGTTTTACCATTTGTTCCTGTTATTGCCACATAATTGCCACTTCCGATTCTAAAGGCAATTTCAAGTTCTCCGATAACCTCTGCTCCGGCTTCTTTTGCCTCTTGAATCAAAGGTATCTCAGGATTTACCCCTGGACTTAGAATCAAAGTATCAAATTGTTTCAAATCTGATGGTGTTTGATTAAAGTAGCAGGTTACGTCTTTTCCACGTAAAAATGTTACCAGCTGTTCCTCCAAATTTTCTTCTAGTTTTGTATCTTGAATGGAAACTTTTGCACCTAGCTTTAACATGGCTTGGGTAGCGGCTATGCCAGATCTTCCCATTCCAACAATTAAAACATTCTTATTTTCCATATTTCTTAAATTACTATTATTCATTTATTACACCTTCTTTATTATTACTCGCTGCCTGTGCTTATATATTCATAACCGCGTAGGCCAATACGCAGCACACTAGAGATGCTACCCAAAACATGCCTACTACTGCTTTTTCTTTCATGCCCTTCATCTCAAAATGATGATGTAATGGGGCCATTTTAAATACTCTTTTCCCTGTTAGTTTAAACGATCCTACTTGAATTATTACAGAAAGTGCTTCAGCAACATAAACTAAGCCTGCAATTGGTAGCAAAAACTCGACTTTCATAACAATTGCTGCACCTGCCAAGGCACCACCAAGGGCCATTGAACCAGTGTCTCCCATAAATACCTGTGCTGGGAATCTGTTGAAGATTAAAAATCCTAAACAAGCTCCTGCTATTGCTGCACAAAATACGGTTGCAGAATTATGTCCAAACTCCATCCCCACAAAGGCAAAGAATACGGCCACTATTATTGTTACTCCAGAAGCCAATCCGTCTAGTCCATCTGTTAAATTTACGCTGTTTGCCATAGCTACAACTACAAATGTAACAAAAGGAATATAGAATACTCCAAAGTCCATATATTTATCAACGAATGGAATCCAAACTTCTGTGCCGTATCCAGAGTAATTTGCCATGTAAACAGCTAAACCTACTCCGAAAACAATCTGCAACAAAAATTTCTGCCATGCTTTCAATCCCAAATTGTGTTTCTTGGAAACTTTTATATAGTCATCAGTAAAACCTATTAATCCAAATAATACCATAAAGAAAATCATTACTGTGGAATCTGTGGTATATTCTCTTCCTACAATTGCTCCGATTATTATCGAGAAAATAATTGCTATTCCTCCCATTGTCGGCGTTCCTGATTTTGCCATATGAGATTTTGGCCCTTCATCTCTAATAAATTGTTTCAGTTGCTTGTGTTGTAAAATTGGTATTTCCAACGAGGTCAGCACTGATGAAGCCATTGCTGCCATTGCAATTATTATAAAAATCTGTAGTATTTGCATAACTATTACTCCTATTCATTCACTATATTTTCTACTATCTCTTCCATAGCCATTTTCCTTGATGCTTTAACAAGTACAACATCTCCGCTTGCTAAAATATCATGAATCTTATTTATTAGTGTTGCTTTGTCTGGAAAATATAATACTTGCTGTTGTGGTGAAAATGGTTTCCCACCTTCTACGATATATTTCCCTTTTTCCCCTATTGCAATTAGTATATCTACTTTGCTCATAACTGCATATTGACCTACTTCTTTGTGAAGTCTGTCTGTTTCATCTCCAAGACCATACATATCCCCAAGTATAGCAATTTTTCTTTTTCCTTTTGTATTCATCAAAGTGTTTATCCCTGACTTTACAGATTCTGGACAAGCGTTATAAGTATCGTCTATTACTTTTATGCCGTTTTTCTCAAGTATGTTTAGACGTTTGCCTGTAAGCTGAAGCTTTTGTAGTCCATTGATTGCCTCTTTTATAGAAACCCCTATTTCCATACAAGCTGCTATTGCCAGTGCTGCATTGACTGCATTATGGCCACCAGGAACAAATAATCTTATTTCATAATCTTTTTCTTGATGTGTTAATATGAATTTTATACCTTCTTCACCAAAATCGCAAATTTTTGAGACAATAAATTGGCAATCGGCCTTTTCTCCTACTGGGATTATTTTAAAATCTCCTTGGATTTCATCTGCATTTAGCATATCGCAGCCTTGATTTATGACCAGAACATTGTTCTCATCAAAATAATCTGTGATTTCCAGTTTTGCTCTCAAAATTCCCTCAATACTGCCTACTGTATCTACATGAGGAAGCCCAACGTTGGTGATTATTCCCACATCAGGTCTTACTATATCAGCCAATCTGTGTATATCTCCAGTATATGCCATTCCCATTTCCACTACTGCAGCTTCCATATCCTCTTCAAAAGAAAAGACAGTCAAAGGAACTCCTATGTCATTGTTGAAATTCCCTACTGTTGTTCCAGTCTTATATTTTTCTTTGCATATATAGTATGCCATATCACGAGTCGTTGTTTTACCAACACTTCCAGTCACTCCAACTTTTTTCAAATTCAAAATACTAACGTAATATTTTGCCAGTTTCTGTAATGCGACCAATGTATCATCAACCAAAATCACATTTATTCCTTGTATATTGGTTGTATATTCTATATTCGAAAGGACAAAAGTTTTGCAGCCGTTTTCAACGGCACTTGGAATAAATTTATGAGCGTCGTGAATTTCTCCTATAAGTGGAAAGAATAGATCCTCACTGCCCGCTTTTCTTGAGTCTGTCGATACACCACTTATCTTAAAGTTTTTTTCTCCACATATCAATTTGCCTTCAACTGCTTTTTCTATTTCACTAATCGATAATTTTTTCATAAAGTCCCCTTAATTATTTTATTGATAATATAATTTCTTTGTCATCTAAATGGTATTTTGTATTTCCTATTATTTGATAATCCTCATGACCTTTTCCTGCAATAACAATAACATCTCCAACTTGAGCGTTTTTTATAGCATAGGTTATTCCTTGAATTCTATCAATAATTGCAATATACTTGCCCTCTTGTCTTTCGACACCGCTGATTATATCCTGAATTATTGCTTCTGGTTTCTCATTCCTTGGGTTATCCGATGTAACAACGGTCAAGTCCGCCAATTTTGATGATATTTCTCCCATTTCAAATCTTCGATTTCTATCTCGGTTACCACCGCAACCAAATACGCAAACCAACCTCTTCGGCTTATATTCTCTCAAAGTAACTAAAAGGCTTTCTAGCGCCATTGCGTTATGTGCATAATCTAATATTACTGAAAAATCTTTTGAAAATGGTATAAGCTCAACTCTACCTCTGACTTTTACTGCCATTATTCCTTTGCTTATTGCATCTTTATCAGAACTAAAGTGAGAGCATACTCCAATGGCCGCCAGTGAGTTATATATACTAAATCTCCCCGGAATCTCCAGCAGAACTTTCATATTAATATTGCCAGATAAATTATATATCACTCCTAGTATACCATTTTGGTGATATAATTCAATATTTGTTCCCCGAAAATTTGCTTCCTTTATTATTCCAAATGTTTCTACTTGACAAGTATGGCCATAAAGAACTTGCTCCAAATGTTCATCGTCTCTATTTACAATGGCTTTTTTACATTGTCTAAAGAGCATAGCTTTGCATTTTATATACTCATCAAAATCTTTGTGTTCATTTTTTCCTATATGATCTTTCCCAATATTGGTAAATACTCCGTAGTCAAATAAAATTCCGTCGACTCTGTGTAGCATTAATCCCTGTGACGATACTTCCATCACTACTGCCTGCAATCCCTTATCGACCATCTTTCTCAAATACTTTTGTATTACCCATGACTCTGGTGTGGTATTCTCAGAACCTATTTTTTCATCTCCAATAGACACTTCAATTGTTCCAATTAACCCTGTTGCCACTCCTATATTCTCAAGTATTGCTTTTATCATATAGGTTGTAGTGGTTTTCCCTTTTGTACCTGTAACTCCAATTGTTGTTATATGTTCTGCCGGATAGTCGAAATATGCTGCCGACATATATGCCAAAGCAACTCTAGCATTGTGAACTTTTATTAATGTTATGCCCCTTAGGGTTTTTTCTACTTCTTTGATAATTTCTATATCTTGATCTATTACTATTGCTCTGATTCCCTTTTCAACGACTTCTCTCAAGAACTCTATACCGTTCTTCTCGCTTCCGTTTATACAAACGAAAACACCTTTTTCACACTGTTGCCTAGAATCATACACTAACTCAGATATTTCAATTTGGTCGTTTCCTTGAATACATGTATAATCGATTTTCTCAAGTAGCATTTTCAATTGCTTCATGAATAAAATCACCTTTTAAATTTATTTCCTATACAGATATACTGTTCCACCTTTATTTAGTTTTGTACCCGCTTTTGGATACTGATCTACTACCGTAAAATCATCGGTACTAGTAGTCTTTGGCGAAACCTTATATTTTAATCCTTTGCCTGCTAATATTCCCGCAGCTTCACTGTATTCCTGTTTTGTTACATTTGGAACTGTAACATACTTGTTGTTCATATCTTTTTGTTCACTCTGTGTATATTGTGGCGCAATCTCCATATATCTAAGTGTACTTTCAAGGACGTCTTTTGCTGCTGGTGCTGCAGTCAAACTTCCAAAGTGTATTCCTTTTGGACTGTCAACTACAACCAATATAGCAATCTGTGGATCATCCATTGGTGCCATACCTATAAATGATGAATATGTATTTGTGCTGTACACGCCATTTATTACTTTATCTGCTGTTCCTGTCTTTCCGCCTACTCTAAATCCGGAAACTTTGGCACTTCCGCCACCACCTTCGGCTACTACAAACTCCATGATTTCACCCATATCTTTTGCAGTTGCAGAAGACATAACTCTCCTTACAATATTGGTATCAAATTTTTTCACTGTTTTTCCATTTGAATCTGTAAGTTCTTTTACTAGTCTTGGCTGCATCAATATTCCATCATTTCCGATTGAACAGACTGCTGTCAATAATTGTATAGGTGTAACTGCAATTCCTTGCCCATATGCCATGGTTGCCAATTCTACCGGTCCAATATTATCTTTTCCTTGAATAATTGCCCCAGTTTCTCCCGGATAATCTATTCCTGTTATGTCTGTAATTCCAAATAAATCCAAATAATTGTAGTATTTGTCTTTGCCCAAAGCTAATGCTAGCTGTACTTGAACTGGATTGCAAGAATTTCCTACTGCCTGCTTTAATGTTTGATCGCCATGTGGAACAGGGCTCCAACAATGCAATGTTCTACCCGCTACTTTAATCGATGTTGTGCAATTATATATTGAGTTCTTGTTTGCGATCCCCTCTTCGATTGCAGCTGAAGTAGTTATCAATTTAAATGTAGAACCTGGCTCGTAAGTATCGCTGACAATTGGGTTTCTCCACATTTGATTCAAATAATCTACTTGTTTATTTGATGACATTTTATCAAAAGCTTTTTTCTTTGCTTTTCCATCTGGTTCTGTTGCATCGTTTGGATCAAACCCCGGTGTAGTTGCCATTGCCAGCACATCGCCAGTCTTTGGATCCATTACTAGACACATTGTCCTAAGTGCTTGTGTGGCTTTCATTGACTTTGTCAACGCTTTTTCTACATAGTGTTGAATTACTTCATCTATGGATAAAACCACATTTAAACCGTCTTCTGCTTGGTAATACTTTTCTACGCCATATGATAAGGTATCTCCATTCAAATCGGTATTTTTTATCCATCTCCCCGCAATGCCACTTAAATACTGGTCGTATTCTAATTCTATTCCAGTTCTTCCAACATTGTCGTCTGTTACGCTTCCAAGCAATTGCGACGCAAAATTTCCAAGTGGATAATATCTCTTTGTATCCTCTGATAATTCCAGCCCTGATACTTCTAGTTTTCGTACTTTATCTGCTGTAGCTTTATCAAGATATTTATCTATTTTGACTAGCGCTTGTTTCCTAGTCATCTTTTCTTTGACATCTTTTTTATCCATATCCAAAATATTAGACAAATTTTCTACTGTTTTTTCTATCTCTGCTTGCGTATTGTTCTCAGCAAGTTGAGATGGTCGCACCCAAAGGGTATAACAAGTAGCACTAGTTGCAAGTGCTTGACCATTTCTGTCTAGAAGTGATCCTCTTTTGGCTTCTATTGGTATGTCGCTTGTCTGTTGCTCTGTAGCAATGCCGCTGTATTCTTGGGCTTTTACTATTTGTATCCAAGCTGTTCTCATCAAAAGTAGTCCTAGCAATATCATTATTACTACGAAAACAAATCTTACTCTTTTTTTGTATTTTACGCTTACTTTTGCCATTTTTCACCTCCACAACTGGCTAAGGGGTGAAGCGAATTCACGCTTATGATTTTAAATAAAAAGCCAGACCAACAAATATGATTATTAAGTTGTCTGGCTATTTTTGTATATGAAATTATTATATTTTTTCTAGTTAGTTATATGCCTGTTCTTTTATTACTGATGCAAAATTTCCACCTGGCTTATCATCATTGGTTACATAAATGCAATCGCTTGCTGTAGGATAAACCATTCCCAATTTGTTGACGGCAACTTTTTCTATATACTCAATATTGTTGTTGCTCTTAATCTTTACGCTCAGTATATCGATTTCACCTTGCAATGTGCTGTTTGCTCTAATCAAATCATTGTTTTGGCATCGCAGTTGTGCTGAATACGCTGCAATGACAACAATAAAAATGCATACGGCTCCTACAATTAAGGTTGTGAATATTATTTTTTTCTTGTCGCTATTTAACATCTTAGGCCTCCATCAATAAATTTCAAACTTTGGATATAATCTATATCTTTTCGCATACTCTCAATTTTGCACTTCGTGCTCTTGGATTTTCTTCTAATTCTTTTTTTGATGCAATAATCGGCTTTCTGGATATTTTTTTAATATCCGCTACTTTTCCGCAAATGCATACAGGAAATTCTTTTGGGCAGGTACATGGATTTGCCCTTTTTATAATTATTTCTTTTGTTATTCTATCTTCCAGTGAATGGAAGGTAATCACGCATAGTCGTCCTCCAACTCCTAAAACGTCACAAAATTCATCTACTGCTCTTTCTAGTTGCCCCAATTCATCGTTGACTTCTATCCTTATTGCTTGAAAAGTCCTCTTGGCTGGATGAGGCCCATCTCGTCTTGCAGAAGCTGGTATTGCTGCCTTGATTACATCTACAAGTTCAAATGTGGTTTCAATAGGCTTGTCTTTTCTTTTGTTCACAATAAAGTTTGCCACTCTTGATGACCATTTTTCCTCACCATATCTGGTAATTATTCTGGTCAATTCTTTTGCATCGTAATTGTTCACTACGTCATATGCTGTAAATGAATCATCTTGGTTCATTCGCATATCCAGCGGTGCATCTTGCATATATGAGAAACCCCTTTTGTGGTTATCTAATTGGAATGATGAAACTCCCAAGTCTAATAATGCACCATCTATTTTGTCTATTTCTAGTTCTCTTAAAATGTCTTTAATATTTGAATAATTGTTCTGCACAAATATTTTTTTGCAATTATATGATTCTAATCTAGTTGCTGCTGCATCAAGTGCATCTTTATCTCTGTCAATACCTATTAATGTTCCTTCTGGCGACAGTTTTTCGCATATGCCTGAAGCATGTCCACCTCCACCAAGGGTCCCATCAACATATATTCCATCAGGGTTTATGTTCAAGTTACTTATACTCTCTTCGAATAATACCGAAGTATGTTTAAACTCCATATTTCCCCCTTAGAAATTGTATGACGCTAACGAATCAGCAAATTCATTTGTATCCATTTTGTTTTCGTTATCTGGCGCATCCCATTTTTCTTTGCTCCAAATTTCTATTTTTTTCATTGCTCCCATTGTTACTAAGTCTTTGTCTATATTGGCATATTCTTTCAATTCCGTTGGAATTGTTATTCTTCCCTGTTTATCTATTTCGCACTCGCTTGCGTTTGCACAAAAATGTCTTATAAATGCTCTAATTTTAGGATCTGACTCTGGCAACACGCTGATTTTTTCCATCTGTTTTTCCCAATCATCTAGTGAGTAAATGTATAGGCACATATCTAGTCCTTTGGTAACTATACATTTTCCTCCAAGCAAATCTCTGTGTTTTGAAGGCACGATGACTCTATTTTTTAGGTCTATTGAATTGTAATATGTTCCCATAAACATAAAATCATGCCTCCTATCCCTACTATAATTTTGGATTCTGTCACCACTATACACCACTTTGCCCCACTTTTCAATAAAATCGCCTTAATTTATGCTAATTTTGCTCCACTTTTTTGATTATTTTATAAAAAAAGTAGCACTCTTTTGTGCCGACCACTACATATAGTTGCTTTATAAAAATACCCTTCTAGATATGCTTTTCACATAAATATGTCAGTACCATTCCAATACCTTTTGCATACAATAATAAAGGCTTTACTGCCAAATTTTCTTTGTAAATACATGGTGTTTACACTATAAAACAATAAGTGAGGTAATGTGAAAATGTGTAATGATTCTTTAGTATATCTTAACAAAATATTTTCAGCAGAGCATGGTGTGTCTTCTCCGATTATGATTGATTTTGAAACGAATCCAACATACTTTGTTCAGAAGCTATCTTTTTCAAATGAATGTGACTGCGACAACGGTTGTGGCGG
>JAVXAG010000009.1:0-1623 GCA_036660615.1 Anaerovoracaceae bacterium | reverse complement strand
TTGTTCAGAAGCTATCTTTTTCAAATGAATGTGACTGCGACAACGGTTGTGGCGGTAGCTGTGGTTGCGGCAGTGGCAATGGTTGTGGCGGTAACAATGGTTGCGGCGGCAATGGTTGTGGCGGTGGCAATAGTTGCAGCGGCAATGGTTGCGGCGGCAATGGTTGTGGCGGTGGCAATAGTTGTGGCGGCAATAGTTGCAGCGGTGGCAATGGTTGTGGCGGTGGCAATAGTTGCGGCGGTGGCAACGGTTGTGGCGGTGGCAACGGTTGTGGCGGTGGCAACGGTTGTGGCGGTGGATGTAATTGTAACTGCACATGTAACTGTACTTGCAACTGTGGATCCGAGGTGGACGAAGATATGACTTTTTCCATCGATAGCAGCGAAGTAATTGTCAGCGACTTTGATTTATACTGCCCTAACGAATTAGGTCCAAACAATGTTACAGTAAACGGCTATAATGTTGATGCCGTAACTGTATTTAACGAAAGATACCTAGCTGGAACAAGTGATTTAATGCCAAATGTTTCAAAATGCAGTTGTAGTGAAAAGGGCTTGTCCTCCCCTGGATATTTCATGATTGAAGATGTTGGCCCTTGGATTGGTAAAATATCTGTTGTAATAAAGGGTACTGCTTATGGATGTGGCTCCTGCAAAAAATTCAGATTGTGTATTTCCTCAAAAGGAAGTATTCCAATTGAAATCTCAGGCTGCTCAACTTTTGCAATTCCTTGTATCAGCTTACCATGCACCGTAGACGGTATGGCTCCAGTTATCAATTTCCAATTTGATGCAATTGGTAGTTTATTAATGCCATCTATAACTTCTTGTGGAAATGAAGGCTGTTCTGTAACTCTTTGTGGTAAATTGGTTATTGAACCAACTGTAGAACTTCAAGTGACTAGACAAACACTATTCAAAACAAATGCAGAACAAGTTATGTTGCCATGTGATGATTTAGCACTTTGCAATCAATGCAGTGATAACTGTGGTTGCAATAACAACAATTCAAATTGTAATAACAATTGTTCAAACTGCAACAATGGTGATTCTTCCGATGAATGCCCATCTTGCCGCAAGACACACGAAATGCTTTGTTGCCAATTTAACGGTTTCAATGGTTGCAGTTGGTAACTCCATTCTAACAAAAAAGTTGGTAATTACACATGTTAAAATGCGCTTGCCAACTTAGTATAAGATGAAAATGTGGTAGCGGTTATTGAACCGCTACTGCTTTTTGTTTTTATTGAATCTGGGAACTTTTGGGGTAAAAACGGCAAGGGGTGCCATGTCTAAGCTTTTGGGTTCTTTTGGGTTGATAAGTTGAAGCAAAAGCCATGCCAACTAGTTGTGTTGGCAAAAGCTGGCAGCAGCCTTGCCCCAAAGCCACTGATTGCAAGGCTTATGCCATTTGGGGCTTTTGCCTTCCGTTTTCTGGCAATATGTGGGTAAAAGTCGCTTGCGGTCTTTTACCTTCCTTTTTTACATATTGTGGGATTTGTTGTCCGTTTTCAATTTTTTGTTGTCAAAAAGACAACATTTTTTTCACTTTATGACAACATTTTTTTTCGGACGGACAAATCCTTCCGATCAGAATTTAGATGTTGGCAAAAGCTGGCAGCAG